>QKAI01000215.1 GCA_003246505.1 Spirochaetaceae bacterium
GTCTCCTCGCCGACTTGCAGGTTCTGATCGAACGGGGTGAGAATATCACCCAGGACGATATCCTCACCCTGCAGGACAGGATGGACATGCTGGAGCAGAAAAAGCAGGACTATGAAAAACTACGCTAAGGAGCTCCGGAAGGGGGCGGTTCTCATCTCCCGGAAAAAATACAATCTCGCCATCCGTTACCTGGAACCCAAAGTCCCCATCTATCTGGAGGATGACAATTTCTACTATCTCCTGGGGCTGGCCCTCTACCACTCCGGCGACATGGGGGGCGCCCGGTTCTACTTCGAGAGGGGACTTCTGGCCAACAGGAATAACCGGGACATCAAACTGATGCTGGCCCTGACCCACCTGAAGAGAAAGGACTCGGCGGAAGCGGCCAAGGCCTGGCTCTCCGTACTGGACGGGGAGCCGGAGAACAAACGGGCCGTCCGGGGCCTGGAAATCCTACGGAGGATCGATAACGAGAAGGATCTGAACGATTTCATCGAACGGGGCAACCACAAGCGTCTCATGCCCCCCTTCCAGAAGCCCCCCCTGTGGCCCTGGGCCGCGGGTCTCCTCTCCCTGGCCGTGCTGGCGGCGGCCCTGGTACTCATCGTTCCCCGCCTCTCCCTCCCCGAGAAGAAACCCCGCCGGGAGGCTCTGAACTACATCGACCTGGATATCGCCGGCATTCCCGTCAGCGATCCCACCGGCTCCTTCCATTACGTGCTCACCGTGGATGAGATCCGCCGTTCCTATGACCGGGCGGTGGAACTGTTCGACCGGGGCCGTGACAACGAGGCCCAGGTGGAGATTAACCGGATCAACAACTCCAATGCCTCCGGGGACCTCAAGAAGCGGCTTTCCCAGCTGGAGGGGTATCTGGAGAAACCCGATTATACCGATTTTTATACGGACTATACCTACGCCCAGGTCCAGAAGGATCCCCTCCTTTACGAGGGCTGCTGGGTCCTCTGGAAGGGGAGGGTCACCAATATGGAAGTGGGCGGCGACCGCATCTCCTTCCTTTTCCTCGTGGGCTTCGAGAACGAAACCTATCTGGAGGGCTCCCTCCCGGCCTACGTGGAGTACGGAGTCCGGATCGATCGGGAGCTGCCCGTGGAAATCATGGGCCGCCTCGTCCGCGAGGAGGGCGTCCTGGTCCTTAAGGTGGATCTCATCCGGCATATCCTCCCCGAAAAATAAGCCTCCCCCCCGGTCCTTCCAAAAAAGAACTTTTTCTCCTATAATAGCGGGATAACGGGAAAATCCGAAGAGTTATAAAGGGCGGGGGTAACAATGAAATCAAGTGCGAAAGAGACAGTGAAGGGAGCGAGCCGTGAGGAAAAGGAAAAGGCCCTGGACGCGGCGCGCCTTCAGATAGAGAAACAGTTCGGAAAGGGCTCCCTCATGAAGATGGGAGAATCCCGGGAACTGGATATCGAGGTCATTCCCTCCGGATCCATCGTCCTGGACGAGGCCCTCGGAGTGGGGGGATATCCCAAGGGGCGGATCCTGGAGATCTTCGGGCCCGAGTCCTCCGGCAAGACCACCCTGGCCCTCCACGCTATCGCGGAGGCCCAGAAGATGGGGGGCATCGCCGCCTTCGTGGATGCGGAGCACGCCCTGGATCCCTCCTACGCGGAAAAGCTCGGGGTCAATGTGGCCGACCTGTGGGTGTCCCAGCCCGACACGGGGGAACAGGCCCTGGAGATCGTGGAATCCCTGGTCCGGTCCGGGGCGGTGGATATCGTGGTGGTCGACTCCGTGGCAGCCCTGACCCCCCAGGCGGAGATCGAGGGGGACATGGGCGATTCCCACATGGGCCTGCAGGCGCGACTCATGAGCCAGGCCCTGAGAAAGCTGACCGGCATCATCTCCAAATCCGGTTGTTCCCTTATTTTCATCAACCAGATCCGCATGAAGATCGGCGTCATGTTCGGCAACCCGGAGACCACCACCGGGGGCAACGCCCTGAAATTTTACGCCTCCGTCCGGCTGGACGTCCGCAAGATAGAAACCATGGCCAAGGGCAACGACGATCCCATCGGGAATAGGGTACGGGTCAAGGTGGTGAAGAACAAGGTGGCACCCCCCTTCAAGAAGGTGGAGATGGAGATCCTCTTCGGCACGGGCATCAGCGGGACGGCCAGCCTCCTCGATTCCGCCCTGGCCCACGAGATCCTGCAGAAGAGCGGCAGCTGGTACTCCTACAAGGACGAGAAGATCGGCCAGGGACGGGAGAGCGTGAAAACCTACCTTGATGAGAATCCCGCCGTGGCCAAGGAGATCGAGGCGGAGATCAGAAAGATCGCCTTCCCGGATAAGAAGAAGAAGGCCGAGGAAAAGACGAAGGAGAAGGAAGCCTCCGTTCCGGCGGCCGAATAGGCTGCCATGGCCAGGGTCTTTATCGGGGGCGGCTCCAACCGGGGCGACCGCCTCGCCCATCTGCTCTCCGCCCGGTCCTTTCTGGAGGGGGAGCTGGAGGACCTGCGGGTCTCCCCCCTCTTCGAGACGGCCCCCCGGGATTACCTGGATCAGGCGGACTTTCTGAACTGCGTCTTCTCCGGCGTTACGGACCGGGAGTCGGATGAGCTCCTCGACTCGCTGCAGGCCATGGAGGCCCGGGCGGGGCGGGTGAGGGAAGGGGCCATTCCCAAGGGGCCCCGGGTGCTTGACCTGGACATTCTCCTCTGGGATGACCGGATCATCCGGACGCCCCGCCTGACCGTTCCCCATCCGGCCATGAAGGAGCGGGCCTTCGTTCTGATACCCCTTCTGCGGCTGGATCGGGACAGGACCGATCCGCAGACGGGAATTCCCTACCGCAATTATCTGTCCGCCCTGGAAGATCAGGGCGTCCTACAGGTGGACTTCCCTTCCTGGATGTGCTAAATTAAATTTCAAATGGATCCGAAGAAACTCCCCGTGTATAAGGAACGGGACAAAATCCTTAGCGCCCTGGAAAATAATCAAGTCATCATCGTGGAAAGTCCCACCGGTTCGGGGAAAACGACCCAGATCCCCCTCATCCTGCATGAGGCGGGGTATACGGACAGGGGGGTCATAGGCATCACCCAGCCCCGGCGCATCGCCACCCTCTCCGTCTCCGACTACATCGCCCTCCAGCTGGGGGTGACAGTCCCCGGTTTCGTGGGGTACAAGATGCGCTTCGAGGATCAGACCGTGCCCGAAACCCGGCTTAAGATCATGACCGACGGCACCCTGCTCCAGGAGATGAAGACCGACCCCTGGCTGAGCAAGTATTCCGTGCTCATGGTGGACGAGGCCCACGAAAGGAGCCTGAACATCGACTTCATCCTGGGCCTGCTCAAGAACATCCTCAAGGAAAGAAAGGATTTCAAGGTCATCATATCCAGCGCCACCCTGAATACGGAGGCCTTCAGCCGCTACTATGCGGACGCCCGCATCGTAACCATCGACACCCCGGTCTATCCGGTTCAGGTATATTACGATCCCCCCTTCAAGGAGGGGGACGACGAAGCCCTGGTGGAGAAGATCGTCTCCCTGGTGGAGCGGATCGTGGGGGATCGTCGCAAAGGGGACATCCTCATCTTCCTCTCCGGGGAGAAGGTGATCAAGGACACCAGCACCGCCCTTATGAACAGCGCCGTCAAGAGGAAGCTCCATCTGGTGCCCCTCTACGGGCGCCTGGCCAAGGAGGAGCAGGAGAAGGTCTTCGATAAGACCCCCTTCGGCAAGACCAAGGTCGTGGTGGCCACCAACATCGCCGAGACCAGCGTCACCATAGACGGGATCACCACGGTCATCGATTCGGGCCTGTGCAAGATGAACTTTTACAATCCCCGCACCTTCACCAGCTCCCTGGTGGAATCCCCCGTCTCCCAGGCCTCCTGCAATCAGCGCAAGGGCCGGGCCGGGCGCACCCAGCCGGGCAGCTGCTACCGCCTCTATCCGCCGGGGAATTTCGAAGAGCGGCCCCTCTATACCCTGGAGGAGATCTACCGGACCGATCTGGCCGAGGTGGTCCTGAGAATGGCCGAACTGGGCATCGAGGATTTCTACTCCTTCGATTTCATCTCCTCCCCCGGGCAGAAGGGCATACAGGGCGCCATCGAGACCCTCCAGCTGCTGGACGCCCTGGACGGGGATATGAAGGTGACCCCCACGGGCTCGAAGATGCTCTATTTCCCCCTCATGCCCCGCCACGCCCGCATGATCATCGAGGCGATCCTCCGCTACCCCGACGTGGTGCGGGAAGTGCTTATCGCCACGGCCTTCCTCTCCACCAACTCCCCCTTTCTCCTCCCCCTGGACGAGGAGATGGAAGCCCGCCGGGCCCATCACTCCTTCGCCGACGAGAACGGGGACTTCGTCTCCTACCTGAGAATGTTCCAGGCCTTTGAGAATTCGCAGAACAAGGCGAAATTCTGCGAGAAATACTATCTTGACGAAAAGGCCATGCGGGAGATCGCCAACATAGAGGAGCAGCTGGAGAGCATCGTGGGGGATACCCTGGGCGTTCCCGTCTCCACCGGCGGTCCGGTGGAGGATTTCCTCTGCGCCTGCGCCCGGGGGCTGATCCAGTTCATCTGCATCCGTTCGGGAAGCCGGGACTACCGCAGCCTCACCACGGACAAGATCATCATCCACCCCGGTTCGGTCATGTTCAAGGAGCAGATGCCCTTCCTCATGGCCGGTGAAATCGTAAAAACGAGCCGCATGTACGCCCGGAGCGTTTCCCCCCTCAAGAAGGAGTGGCTCCGGAGAATCGATCCCCATATCATGGGAAAGCTGACGGAACTGGTGGACGACAGGAAGGGTTCCCGGAAAAGGGCGCCCCAGGACGGGCCCTCGCCCCGGGATAGGGACACCTCCAACAATGTCTACGTGGGGCAGACCGCCTTCCCCGTTGTCCAGGGAAAGAACCGTAAAAAGGCCGCCCTTTTCGAGTGGAGCAAACTGTACAAGGCCCTTTCCTCCCTCAAGCCCGATGAGATCCCCGATTATCAGAACATGAGGGGAATCCTCCACTACGACGGGATGGAGATCGTCTCCGACGGAAGGGTGAATATGATTTTCAAGGTGGTCCAGACCATCAATCCCAAAAAGGATTCCATGCAGGGGTTCCCCTCCAAGAATTTCGATCTGGAGAATCCGGCCCACCGGCAGGATCTGGTCTCCCAGCTGGGCACCATCCTCAATCTGGTCCTGAGCGGGAAAAGGAAAAAGAAGTCCGTCGGTTTTCTGAGTCTTCAGACGGACGGGGCCCGGTATTACTGGTTTAAAAGTTCCCCCAGTTTCAATAAGGCCCTGAACGAATCCCTGGAGAGTCTGGAGCGGCTGGCCGATCTTCTCCCCGAGGACATGGGTGAACGGGACTGGGAACAGGTGAACCGGATCTACCGGCGTCTGGATACCCTGTATACGTACTGAAGCGTAAAAACAAACGTATATTATTGACACGTTTCGTGATTTAGTAAATAATGAATTAGAGATATTTATTATTGAGGAGTTTGCCGTGTCATTGGAAGAGATCTGTCTTTATCTGATCATCCTCCCCCTGCTGATTCTGGTTCTTGCCGTCCTTCACATCAGATCGATTTACAAAAAGAGACGAGACAGGGATTGCTTTCGGAAAACCGTTGTCCGCCTGAAAGAGGTGATAAGGGAGAAGGAGGAGATCATCGCCACCCTGAGCCGGCCCCGGTACGGGGAGGATCCGGAGTTCCTACGATCGGAGAGGATTATGATGGAGGGCATTCGGCGAAGCCGGACGGTTAACTCCAAGGAACTGGCTTCCTTTCTGAATCTGTCCGAATCCACTATCAGGAACCGCATCTTCAGCCTGTGCCGCAAGTTGAATTTCCGCAGCCGGGCGGAACTCCTGGCCTATGTTATGCTGAGCGTGCCCGAATGCGGTTGAGGCGCCCTTCGGGCAATCTTTACATTTTTCCTTTTTTGCTATAGGATATGCTTTTGCATATTATCATATGGAAGAGGTAATCTATGGGTTCCAAGAAAGAATATACCGTTCCCCTGGGGGATATGGTCGATACCGAACAGAATGTATACGAAATGACCAACGCGGCCATCAAAAGGGCGGAACAGCTCAGCCTGACCAAGATGGAAGAGATGAATAAGAACAAGGCCAAGGTTTCCTCCGCGGCTATCCGGGAAGTTGTAACGAAAGAAGTTGGGTACAGCTACAAAAAGTAAAATTCCCCTCATTCTCCTCTTCGGTCCCACCGCGGTCGGAAAAACCGACCTGGTGAGGGAGCTCTTCCGGGGCCGGGGGGAGATTGTCAATGTCGATTCCGTTCAGGTCTACCGCGGCCTGGATATCGGCAGCGCCAAGCCCTCTCCGGACTTCCTCCGGGAGCTGCCCCACCACCTGATCGATATCCGGGATTTCCGGGAACAGTTCAACACCGCCGATTTTATCTCCCTCGCCGACCGGGCCGTCCGGGATATCCGCCGGAGGGGTCTGATTCCCGTCCTGGCCGGGGGAACGGCTTTCTATTTCAAGAATTTCTGCTTCGGCCTTCCCGGCGCCGCCCCGGGAGGGGACAGGGATATCCGCATCCTTCTGGAGGAGGAGGCGGACCGTCGGGGGCTGTCCTCTCTCTGGGAGGATCTTTGCGCCTGCGACCCCGCCTATGCGGAAAAAATCCATCCCCACGACCGGATGCGCATCATACGGGCCCTGGAGGTGTACCGCCTGACCGGGCAGCCCCTCTCCTCCTGCGGGCAGGGTGACCGGTTCCGGGAAGGATACGAATACTGCCTTATCGGCCTGGAGAGGGAGAGGGAGGAGCTCTTCGAACGGATCGACCGGCGGGTGGACCTTATGTTCCGGGAGGGACTTGTGGAGGAGGTGCGCCGCCTCAAGGCACAGGGAGCGGGGGAGGATGATCCGGGAATGAATGCCATCGGCTACCGGGAGTTTTTTGAGATGGAGAGACTCGGATGCATGACCCTGGCCGATACGGCGGAGAGAATCCGCCGGAACAGCCGCCGCTACGCCAAACGGCAGCTGACCTTTTTCAGGACCCTTCCCGGGGTGACCTGGTTTCGTCCCGGTGAGAGTGATAAAATTCGGGGGCACATTGAAAGTTTTCTATTCAATCACCCCTAATTCCTATTGACGTAAACCTTAGGAATATTCATAATGGCAGCTGCTGTAATTGTTAATCATTTATATCATAGATAAGGAGTCTTTCAGTGCCCTGCGGAAGAAAGCGTAAAAGAAAAAAGATAGCTACCCACAAGAGAAAGAAGAAACTGAGAAAGAACAGACATAAGCATAAATAGTTTATGGCTTCAGTTTGATGGTATCAGGCTATCACACATGCGGGGACCGGCTGCTCCGGGCAGCCAGTTAACCCCGAAGGGAAGAGGGGATGCTCCTACGGCGGGAAGTCCCCTATCCCCGATAAGGCGGTATTGCAAAATACCGCTTTTTTTAGGCCCGTGATTGTGCTATACTATTATGATATTGATAAGGATGTGACAGGGAGTGGGAGAAACCCTATTAGATAAAATAAACAGTCCCGAGGATCTGGCTCCCCTGTCCGGGGATGATCTGGCCCAGCTGGCCCGGGAGATACGGGAACTGATTATCCAGACCACCCGGGTCAACGGGGGGCATCTGGCGTCCAATCTGGGCGTGGTGGAACTGACCCTGGCCCTCCACCGGGTCTTCAAGAGCCCCCGGGACAAAATCGTCTGGGACGTGGGCCACCAGGCCTATACCCACAAGATCCTGACCGGCCGCCGGGATGCCTTTTCCGGACTCCGCCTCAAGGGGGGGATCGCCGGATTCCCCCGGCGGGAGGAAAGCCCCCACGACATCACCGATCCGGGTCACGCCTCCACTTCCATCTCCTCGGGCATCGGCATAAGGAAGGGGCTGGAGCTTTCCGGCCGGGAGGGCCGGGTCGTCTGCGTTATCGGAGACGGCGCCCTGACGGGGGGGCTGGCCCTGGAGGCTTTGAATTTCACGGGCCATATCCCCAACAACCTGATCATCGTGGTGAATGACAACTCCATGTCCATCGACAAGAACGTGGGGGCCATCTCCTCCTATCTCTCCCGCATCGCCGCAGCGGCGGGCTATGTCCATTTCTCCCAGACCTTTGATAAGATCGTCTTCCGTATCCCCCTTCTGGGAAAGCCCTTCTATCGCTTTTATACGCGTCTGAAAAAGGGATTCAAGAGCATCTTCTACCGGGACGGCCTGTTCACGGAACTGGGTTTCAAGTATATCGGCCCCCTGGACGGGCATAATATCCCCCTGCTGGAAAAAATGCTCCGCCGGGCCGAAGAGGTCAACCGCCCCGTGGTACTCCACGTGAAAACCATAAAAGGGAAGGGTTCGGACAAGGCGGAGTTTGATCCCTCCAGTTACCACGGCGTCTCCCCCCAGTCCCCGGAGGGGAGCGGGAAGGGCGCGAAGAAGGGCATACGCATGACCGAAGCCTTCTCCCGGGCCCTGGTGGAGGCGGCTGGCAGGGACGACCGGATCGCGGCCATCACCGCCGCCATGAAGGAGGGGACCGGTCTCTCCGAATTCCAGAAGGCCTATCCCACCCGCTTTTTCGATGTGGGAATCGCCGAGGGCCACGGGGTCACCTTCGCCGCCGGACTGGCCATAGGGGGAGCCCGGCCCGTGGTGGCCATCTACTCCACCTTCATGCAGCGGACGGTGGACCAGGTCATCCACGACGTGGCTATCCCCGGGCTGCCGGTCATCTTCGTGCTGGACCGGGCGGGGCTGATCCCCGGGGACGGGGAGACCCACCAGGGCCTTTTCGATATGGCCCTGTTCCGGAGCGTGCCCGGCCTGGATATCATCGCCCCCGTGTCGGGGGAGGAACTGCGCCTGGCCCTGCTCTGGGCTGCGGAACGGAACAATCCGGTCATGATCCGCTATTCCAAAATGGACAGCCCCGAAGAGATTCCCCCCTATTCGGAACCGATAGTGCGGGGGCGGGGCGTCTTCCTGGAGAAGGGGGCGGACCGGCCCTTTGTCCTTTTCATGACCCTGGGGGGATTGGCCGATCAGGTTCTGGACGCCTCCCGCCGGCTGGCCCGGGAGGGGATCGGTTCCCATGTCTACAATCTCCGGTTCGCCTCGTCCCTGGACAAAGCCCACCTTCTGGAGGTCATGTCCGATTACGACCTCATCGTTTTTCTGGAAGAGGGGGTGAAGCAGGGCGGCGTCGGGGAAATGCTGGCGGCCCTGCTTATGGAAGAGGAAAGATCGGTGAATTTCCTGAATTTCTCCCCCCCCAACGGTTTTCCCCAGGCCGCCACGAGGGACGAGCTCATCCGGTCCTTCGGCCTGGACGGGGAATCCCTCTACAAAAGGGTTCTGGAGAAGTGGCAGTCCTACCGCTTCCGTAAAGTGGTGGATCAGGTCAAGAACGACACCTGGGAACCCAAGAAAATCTGATTCCCCCCATAGGGGTCACTCTTTGCTATTCACCAGGGACGTCAGCCTTCCGATGGAACGGACCGTCGTCTTTTCCAGGTCCCCCGCCGTGGAGAGGGCCCGCATCAGGTTTTCGACGCCCTCCTGGAGAGTGCCTATGCGACGGTCGACCTGATCGCTCAGGGAGACGAGGCTTTCCAGGCTGGCCATAACGGTCAGGCGGCTCCGGGAGATCTTCTCCGCTTCCCCCCGGACTTCCTCCGTCTCCGCGCTGACCCTTTCCAGGCTTTTCCTTATCACGTCCCCCGCGCTGACCTGGTCCCTTATGGCTTCGTTCATCCCGTCAAGGAAACTCTGGAACTCCTCCATGAGCCGGGTAATCTCACCGAATAGGCCCGAAACCTCTTCGGTCTCCTTCACGGTCTTCTCGATTTCCGATGTGATATTCCTGAGCTCCTTCCCCGTATCGGCGGACTGGAGCCCGGTCTGTTCCGCCAGTTTCCTTATCTCATCGGCCACCACGGCGAATCCCCGCCCCGCCTCGCCCGCATGGGCCGCTTCTATGGCGGCGTTCATGGCAAGCAGGTTGGTCTGATCGGAGATGCTGGCGACCAGTTCGTTCGTTTCCATCAGTTTTTCCGAACGCCGGTTCACATCGTTGACATGGTCCACCATGGTTTTAAGCCTCTCCGCCCCTTTTCTGCCCGATTGGGCCAGGCTTCTGAAGGACGATTCCATATCGGAGAAGAAACGTCCCATCCCGTCGGTCTTTTCAAGGAGGGTGCCCACCGACCCGGCGGCCTTCGAGGTCTCCTCCGCCTGGCCGGCTATGGCCCGCTCCTGCTGCTCCAGGAATTGATTCAGCATCTCCGTGTTGGCCAGATTCCCCTTCAATCCCCCGTTCTGATCCTGGATTTCCCCCTTGATCCGGTCGAAGTTCTCCTGGATCCTGGCCATGGCCGTTTCGGCCTGACCCATTCCCCGGGAGAGGGAACTGCCCGTGCGGGTCAGCTCTTCCCCCGCCTCCCCGATCTCCCGGAACAGGGCGTTGAGGTGGGAGGTCGTTTTCTCCAGGTCCCGGCTCGTGCTGTCGCTCCTCCTTTTTTCCCGGGAGAAGCGGCTGACCAGGAGAAAGGACTGGGTCAGCAGAAATCCCACCATGCCGTAGTTTAGAATCGATCCGGTATGGATGACGAGCATGGCGTTGAGGATATCGTTTATAAAGGTCAGGACCAGGAGGGCGACTCCCATGAGGACATAGGCGGCCCCGTCCCTTTTGAGCAGGAAGGTCCTGATCGAGATGTAGACCACATAGAGGGTCTCCAGCATCATGATTATCTGCTGCACCGTAATAAAGGAGGTGGAGAAAACGGTGGGTGCGAACAGGATGACCAGACTGTAGAGGGCTGCGAGAAAAAGGACGATCCCGAAGATCCATTTGTTCACGTCCCGGGGGAAAAGGCTTCTCAAAAAGGCGATCATGGCCGCTTCGATAAGGGCGAAGGTCAGGTATTCCAGCCTGATCGTCACGGCGAATCCGATGGGGGGCACCATTTCCTGGAGGAAGCAGGATTCCGTTACCAGGGACCGGACCACCGTGGTGAGGGTGAAGAGAAAGAAATAGAGGTAATGCTTATCCGAGGGCATGAAGAGATAGAGCACCAGATAATAGAGCATCATGGAGAGGGACACCCCGATGAGGAGCATTTCAATGCCCCTCTTGTAATCCCTGTGCCGGTTCAGCGCGGAGTAGGGCCCCAGGGCAAGCTCCTGCTGAAGCCCCCCGCTGTACTGGTGGAAATTGCTGACCTGAAGGGCAATGGTCACCTCGTCCCTGTCATCGGGCACGGGGTAGATCTCCCAGCCGTAACGGGCCGTGGTGGAGGATTTGTCCGTTCCCGGACGGCCCGACGAGCCGTACAGGTATCCGTTCAGGTAGAGGTTATAGGAATTTCCCGGTTTTCTCACTTCCAGGGCCAGATTACGCCGATTCTCCGGGAGCTTGACCGTCAGAATGTAGGTGGCATAGCCGGTGCTTCCCGGAGTGGTACCGTCCTTGAGGGCGTACCGGTTCCACTGGTCCGGACCCCGGACCGGGACCCCCGATCCGTCCGGCTCTGTCATCTGTTCCTGCCAGTAGAAGTCCCAGTCCCCGTTCAGTTTCACCGAAGAGGTCCCGTCCCAGCGGGAGAGGTCCAGTCGGCCCTTCTCAATAGTCTCGGCCCACAGGAGGGATCCCCAGGCCACTAGAAAACATATGAAAAATTTTTTAATAATCCCGTTAAATTTCGCTCTTAAGCTGTCAGTCTTTGCGCTTCAGATAGATGACCAGAATATCCGCTTCGTCCTTTTTCCCCAGGAATTTGTTCCGCCGGTCAATCAGCTCTCGCACCATGTCCGCCGACTTACCGGAGAAGCTTTCCATGGCCCGGGGCAGTTCCTCCTTCCCGAAGTTCCGTCCCGTGACGGGGGCGGTCTTGTTAAGGAAAACATCGTTGCAGATCAGGAAGGAGTCCCCCGGTCCGCAGGGCAGGGAGTAACTCTTGATATCCTGGACCTGATCCGCCCTGTCCTGGATGAGGGGGGCGCTTTTTTTCAGCTTCCCGTTCATATAGAAGAGGGGGGGATTGGCGTAGCCGGTGTACTCGATTTTGTCGTTCTGCAGTTTTATGACCGCTCCGGTCAGGGGATTGTTTCCGAATATCTCCTGAAGATGGGAGTCGATGCGGCGGTAGAGGGATGCCAGGGAGGAGGCCTCCATGAAATTCTCCGCCCACTCCTTCTTCAGAAGGGCCCCGTACAGGGCACCGTCCGGTTCCTCCGGGGTCTGGAAGAGGGCCGCTCCGGCGACTTTCCTGCCGTAGGTGTAGTAAAAATCGAAGAAATCCCGGCGCCCGGAGCGGTTATGGGGGCTGAAGAAGGTGGTAACCTCCCAGAGGCCGTCATGGTGGATCACTCCGGGGAGGAGGCCCCGGCTGACCTTGCGCGCCCTGGCGGTGAACTGTCCCAGTTCCCCCTCCCTCTCCGTGAGGAGGGTGCTGAGGCTGTTCTGTCTGTTCCGGGATTCGGAGAGCTGCTCCCTCAGTTCCCCCAGAACGGGCTGGTCTTTCCTGCCACCGCGGGCGGGGCCCTCCGTGAAAACGCGTATGAACTCCCACAGGCTCAGCAGGGGAAGGGAGACGAGGGTAAAGGCGCGCACCGGAACGCCTTCCAGGGAATCGGCCAGAATCACCCCGGCGAGGGGGGGAACGGCGAAGAGCAGGAAGGAGACCGTTCCCCATCCGGCGCCCCGTTCCCGGAAGCAGAAGGCCACGATAAGGCGGATGAGAAGAAAGAGGGCCGTGGCGGCCAGGGCCACCGCGGGCCAATCGGGCCGTCGGATCAGTTCCATGAAGAGGCCCTTTCCCCCGGCGAGCCGGGACAGGAGAAGCAGTCCTGTCAGGTAGATGAACAGGGCCACGAGGGCTATCACCGTTTTGCTGTAGGAGCGGGCCTTAAGGGCGAAATGGGCGTTGAGGCCGTGAAAGAGCAGGGTCAGGCAGAGGAGGACCTCCCCCGCCACAGGTACCGGCAGCGCGGCGAAGCGGGAGGCCGGCCCCAGGGCAGGAAGCCAGCCCGCGGCGGCGTAGAATGTCATGATAAGGGCGAAAAGGGTATAGAAAAGACGGTGTAATCCCCCGTTCCTAACCGTGCCGATCAGAGCGGTAAGGGTAAAAACCACTCCCAGCAAAGTGAGACCCAGGGAGGTAATTACGGGTAGGGTTAAACTCAATGGGATGGGTGTATCTGTCATTTTGTCCTCAATTACTTGGTTAAATCCTTATATTACTATATCGACAGTTAGGGAAAAAAAATATATAATAAAACGTGATAGTTGTTTACAATGCGGCTATTCCATGAGCGAGGCTATGAATTTTAACGAAATAGATCTTTCAGAGAATCTGAAAAAAGCCATCGATGAGATGGGCTTTGTCGAATGTACCCCCGTACAGGAAGAGACCTATAAACTGACCATTGAAGATAAAAAGGACGTATTGGCCCAGTCCCAGACCGGAACCGGTAAGACGGCGGCTTTCCTCATCCCTATCTTCCATCTCTTCTGTGAAAATGAAAACTACAAGGGGGGTAAGGCACTTGTTATCGTGCCTACCAGAGAGCTTGCCCTGCAAGTCGAAAAGGAAGCTGAGAAGCTCAGCGCCTATCTGGACTTCAATATCCTCGCCGTTTACGGCGGCGTGGGATATCAGAAGCAGGAGAGCGAACTGGAGAAGGGCGTGGATATGGTTATCGCCACCCCCGGACGGCTTATCGACTTTAAAAAGTCCGGTAAGATCGATTTGAAGGAGTTCAACTTCCTCGTCATTGACGAGGCGGACCGTCTGTTTGACATGGGATTTCTTCCCGACCTGACCTACATTCTCAAGGGAATGAAGCCCCCCGCCGAAAGGATGACCATGCTTTTCAGCGCCACCCTGGGGACCCGGGTGGGCAATCTGGCCTGGGAGTTCATGAACGATCCCGGCGAGATTATCATCGAGCCGGAGCATGTGACCATCGATCTGGTCAAGCAGGAACTCTACCACGTGGGCCGGGAGGAGAAGATGTCCCTTCTCCTGGGGCTGATCAAGAAGTACAATCCCCAGTCCGCCCTGATCTTCACCAACACCAAGGGGATGGCCTACGAGGTCTCCCGCCGCCTGGAGGGGAACGGATACAAATCCCGCTACCTGATCGGCGACCTGCCCCAGAACAAGCGGACCGCGGTCATGGAGAGCATGAAGAGGGGAGAGATCCCCTTCCTGGTGGCCACCGACGTGGCGGCCCGGGGTCTCCACATCAATGATCTGGAAATGGTGTTCAATTACGACATCCCCGACGAGGCGGAGAGCTATGTCCACCGCATCGGACGGACGGGGCGCGCCGGCAAGGAAGGCCATGCCATCTCCCTGGCCTGTGAAAGCTACGTTCTGGGCCTTCCCGCCATCGAATCGTACATCGAGATGAAAATCCCCGTTGTATGGGCCGAGGAGGAAGTCTTCGTGGAGGACGCCACGGCGGGTCAGAGATTCCGTCTGGACGATACCCGGGGCGACAGGGACCGGGACAGATCGGGCCGTTCCTCCGACAGAAGGGGCGGCGGCAGAGGCCGGGACGACAGGAGCCGGGACGACCGGGGCGGCAGCCGGGACGGCAGAGGCCGTGACGGCAGGAGCCAGGGGCCCCGCAAGCGGGATGATTCCCGGGCAGCCAGCATCGTGGATATGGCAGCCGGCTCTATGGATACCTTCGGCAGCGCCGGCTCCGGGGAGGGACGAAAGAAGTCCTCCGGTTCTGGTTCCGGTTCCGGCAACAACGGCAACAGAAACCGTTCCGGCAACAGGGGCGGCAAACCCAGAAAGCCGGTGGAAAACAGAAACCGGGCCGTGGAATCATCCATTTCGGGAGACCTTTCCGTTGAGGACAGACTGGCCTACTACAAAAAGAAGTACGGCGACGACTTCAAGCCCACCGAGGATATGCTCAAGGGGGACAACGCTAAGCCCTCCTCCGGCAAGAAGGGAAGCGGGAAGAAACCCTCCGGTCAGAAATCCGGTGGTGCCCCCAAACAGGGCGGCGCTCCCAGAGGCCAGGGCCAGGGAAAAGGCAAGGGTCAGGGGAAAGGACAGGGTCAGAGACCTTCCGGGAAACCCTCCGGAAAGGGCGGGCAGGGGCAGAGCAACAAAGCCGCCGCACCCGCTAAAAAAGCTCCGGAACAGGCTAAGACTCCTGAGAAGCCTCAGAAGGTATCCTTCCTGAAGAAACTCTTCGGGAAAAAGTAAGATTATTGTCCCCGGGCAACCTCGGGGATTTGTTAAGAACCGGATCGGATGATTCCCCAGGGAACTTCGGTCCGGTTTTTTGTTTATAACCGGCAGGGGCGGTTATTTATTACTTTCAGAGGGCATGCGGAGGAAGGCGGAGAAGCGGCCCGTTTCCTTCCCGTCCTTCCGGTAGGAGAAGAGGGGGAAGTCACCGCAGGAGGTGCAGAGGGGGGAGAGGGCTATGTGGTCTTCCCGCAGGCCCTCCGCCAGGAGCATCTCCCGGTTCGCCGCCTTAAGATCCAGGAATACCTTCCCGTCTCGGCAGGAAAGGGGGGAGAGGACGAAGGGATAGGCCCGGAAGGCCTCCTCCACCTCCGGTCCCACATCATAGCAGCATCCCCCGATGGAGGGGCCGATGAGGGCCCGGATATTCCCCGGTTCCGCTCCGAACCGTTCCCCCATAAGACGGACCGCCTTAGGCCCTATCTCCCCGATGGTGCCCCGCCATCCCCCGTGGCACAGGCCTCCGGATCGGGTTTTCCCGTCGTAGAGAATGATCGGCACGCAGTCGGCCACGAAGATGTTCAGGAGGATATCCGGTTCATTCGTCACCAGGGCGTCGGTGCGGGGGAGGGCGTCTGAGGGTTCCATTCTGCCCCGCCCCCGGTCCTTCTTTTCCACGACCAGAATATCCGTCCCGTGGACCTGTTCGGCGCAGGTATAGGATTCGAAGGGAAGGCCGAGGGTTTCGCAGAGCATCTTCCGGTTGGCCCGGGCCCGGTCCGGGAACCCCCCCGCGTGGAAGGCCATGTTCCCCGATCGGTCCGGACCGGCGCCGGTGAAGCCGTCCAGGACGCCCTCCTGTCCCGCTTGCTCCCAGAAAACCAGGGGGAGGCTCACCCCTTCTTTCCCCTTTCCAGGGCGTCCCACCGTTCCCGGAGGGGAGGGTGGGAGTAGTAAAAGGCGCTGTACAGGGGATGGGGGGTCAGGTTGGACAGGTTATCCCGGTTCAGCTTGATCAGACCCTCCTGGAGATCCCCCTTGCCCCCGGTCACCTCCAGGGCGTAGGCGTCGGCCTGGTATTCGTTCTTCCGGGAGATACGGGAGACCAGGGGGGTGAGAAAATAGGTGAAGGGGGAGGAGAAGAACATCAGGATAATCAGAATTCCGTGATAGGAGGGGGCGCCGAAGGAGAAGGCCCGGAATAGGGGCTCCCAGTCCAGGGCCAGGGAGAGGAGATAGAACACCCCCAGGGAGAGGATGAAGGAGGCGATCAGGGACTTGAGGATATGCTTCTTCTTGTAATGGCCTATCTCGTGGGCCAGAACGGCGGTCAGTTCGTCGGCGCTCAGTTTCTCCACCAGGGTGTCGAAGAGGACTATCCTCTTGGTCCGCCCCAGGCCTGTGAAATAGGCGTTGGAGTGGCCCGACCGGCGGCTCCCGTCCATAAGGAAGATCCCCTTCGTTTTGAAGCCGCATTTTTCGGCCAGCCCGTTGAGCTTCTCCCGGAGTTCCCCCTCCTCCAGGGGGGTGAACTTATTAAAGAGGGGAGCGATGACCGTGGGGTAGATGAGGGAGAGGAAGAGCTGGAAAAGGGAGAAGAAGAACCAGCCGTAGAGCCACCAGAGGCTTCCCGTCCTGTCCATGAAAAGGAAGAGCAGGGCCAGGAGGGGCACGGAGATGACCAGGGAGACCAGGGTCTCCTTGAGCTTGTCCGTCAGCCACAGGGTCCCGGTCATTTTGTTGAACCCGTACTCCTCCTCTATGACGAACTGCCGGTACGCCTCAAAGGGGAGTCCGGTCAGATCCAGAATCAGGGAGAAGAGGAAGATATAGATGATGCCCCTGATGAGGGAGCCGGCGAAAAGGGAGGAGACAAGGCCGTCCAGGATGCCGGGGAATCCGGTCAGGAGGACGGTCAGGGTCACCAGGGATCCCGCGGCGAAGCTTATGAGGCCGAAGTCGGCGGACCTTTTGTTGTAGCCCAGGGACCGCCTGTAGACCTCGTCCTCTATGCGCCCCTCCAGAAAGGGGGGAAGATGGTCCTTCTCTTTCAGGGCCCGGTTCATATTCAGAACGGTCAGAACCCAGTGGAAAAGGAATCGGGCGGCGAAAAACAAAAGATAGACAAGGAAAATGATCCGGTCCATAGAATAATCTCCCCAAAAAAAAAGGCCGTCCCTGGGGACAGCCCTTACGATGATCTTCGTGAATCAGTTTGCCTTAGAGGGCGGCGATCGCTTCTTTCATTTTGCCGTTCTTTACGGCCGCCTTGCACTGCTTGCAGACATTGACTTTCTTTCCGTCAAAGTCCTGGGTGTAGACCGCTTTGATACCGGTTCTCTTGCAGAGGGGACAGGCGCCCCGGCCCTTGTTGGCATACTCTTTCATTCCGACGCCTCTGTGTGCTTTGGACATGAATATCTCCTTCTTGCATGGGCGGGCGACGGGAACTGCCCGGTACCAGCCTTTTATGATGCGAATTTACGTAAGGATCAATATATAGCCTGGTTTTGTTAATGTCAAGTGTCGGCAGGGTGAATACTTGTCCCTCGGGAGGTTTTTTTCTATAATGTAACGGTTGCCAATTACAGGAGTTTTGTGTGGATTTTTATACGTTAAATAAGGAAGAGGAGATTCGCGTCCTGCGCACCATCTCCCAGCCCGTTAAAAATATCGACGGCCAGCTGATCGAATTCGCCGACGCCATGGTGGAAGCCATGCTGGGCAAGGGCATCGGACTCGCCGCCCCCCAGGTGGGCCGGAACGAGCGGTTTTTCGTGGTCCGCCTCTCCGAGGAGGAGGACCCCCTCTATTTCTTCAACCCCCAGATCATCGGCACCAGCGAGAAGCTCTCCTCCTATGAGGAGGGCTGTCTGAGCATCCCCGAGACCTGGGCCAAGATCAAGCGTCCCGCGGTGGTACAGGTCCAGGCTTTCAACCGCCGGGGGCGGCCTTTCACCATCGAGGCGGAGGGGCTGCTGGCCACGGTGATCCAGCATGAGTACGACCACCTGCAGGGCAAGCTCTTCATCGATTATCTGCCCGAGAGGAAGCGGGAAAAATTAACCAGTCACTTCGGTCATGATCTCTATCCCGATCTGACCAGGGAGGGGAAATGAGAATTCTCTTCGCCGGAACCCCCCAGATGGCCGTGCCCACCCTGGAGGCCCTTAATGAGTGTTTCGAAATCTGCGGCGTGCTGACCAATCCGGACAAGGCCCAGGGACGGGGGCGGAAGCTTCAGCCCTCCCCGGTCAAGGAGAAGGCCCTGGAGCTGGGACTGCCCCTGTATCAGCCGGAAAAGCTGAACCGGGAGTTCCGGGAGCAGGTCGCACTGCTTAAGCCGGACATTCTGGTCTGCATCGCCTACGGCAAGATCTTCCGGCAGGCTTTCCTGGATCTCTTCCCCATGGGGGGGGTGAATCTCCATCCCTCCCTGCTGCCCAAGTACAGGGGGGCGTCCCCCGTATCGGAGGCGATTAAGAACGGGGACAGGGAGACGGCGGTGACCATCCAGAGGCTCTCCCTTAATATGGATTCCGGGGATATTCTCTTCCAGAAGCCCTATCCCCTGGCGGGGGATGTGACCACCGGGGACTTTCTGGACCTGATCGCCCGGGACGGGGCCCTTTATATGGTGGAGGTGCTCACGAAACTGTCCCGGGGCGAGCTGCACGGGATTCCCCAGGATGAGGAGAGAGCCACCTACTGCACCAAGGTAAGCAAGGAGGACGGTCTGATAGACTGGACCGCCTCCGCCTGCGAGATCGAGCGGCTCATCCGGGCCTATTCGCCCGCGCCGGGGGGATTCACCTTCTGGAACGAGCAGATCCTCTTTATAAGAAAGGCCTGCATCGATAATCTGAACTGGAAAACCGAGGGGCGGCCCCATCCGGGAAAAGTCCTTGGTGTAGACAAGGGCCGGGGAATTCTGGTACAAACAGGGGACGGGCTCATCTGTCTTCAGGAGCTGCAGCTCCAGTCCCGCAAAACACTGGATTTCAAATCCTTTTTGAACGGGGTCAATGATTTCCTCGATACCACCCTGGGAGAAGTGAATGGCTAAAGCATCGTTTTTTAACAATAAGGGGGGAGATAAAACTCCCGACGACTCCCTTCTGCACAAGGTCCATAACGAATCGGAGGGGGAGCAGAAGTTCTTCAAACAGGCCCTATACGTGATCCTCATCGTTTTCGGCCTTATGCTCTTTACCTTCGGGGTGACCTTTTTCGCCGCCGTGCGGGGAGGGGAAAAGACCCTGATTCCCAACGTGATCGGCGAATCCATCACCGATGCCCTCGTGACCCTGCAGGAACGGGAGCTCTATCCCAAGGTCCAGGTGAAATTCACCGATGACCCCAGGGAGAAGAATACCATTATCGACCAGTCCCCCAAGGCGGGTAGCAGCGTCAAGGCGGGCCGCCGGGTCAGCCTGACCATAAGCAAGGGAGCCGTTCTGGAGAGCGTGGGGGATTACGTGGGAAGCGACCTGGAAGAGGTCCGGGCCAATCTCCAGACCCTTTTCGCCACTTATAAACCCCTCCTTCAGATCACCGAAGTGATCTACCAGTTCAGCGATGAGCCGGTGGGCACCATTCTGGCCCAGGAGCCCTCCCCGGATACGGAAATCACCGGTCTGACCGATCTGACCTTCGTGGTGAGCCGTGGCATGGACGCGGGCATGTACAAGGTGGAGAATTTCACCGGCATGGGATACGGGGACGTGATAGCCAAACTGAGCGAAGAGAATATTCCCTTTGTCTTTGATATCGATTCGGGAGCCCCCGCCCAGAGGGAGGCGGTCGTGTTCAAGCAGAATCCCCCCATCGGGGATTTCGTGGAGCAGGGGACGCCCATCGAGCTGACCATCAACGGCCTGAGCGCGGTGCCCCGGGGCATGGTATTCGGGCTCTTCGACTATCAGCTCCCCACCTACATGATCCCCGTCACGGTACAGCTGGAAAGACAGTTCGGAACGGAAGAGCCGGAGATCATCTTCACCACCAAGTACCCGGGCGGACGGATATCCGTCCCCTACCTGGAGAAGGAGGGAACCACCCTGGTGCTCTACATCTCCTACAAGGAGAAGCTGCGCTACGAAGTGGTGGCCCAGAACTGATTCACATCCCCGCGGCCCGTTCCACGGGGATCTGCTTCATCCCTTCCAACAGGTTCATAATGCTCCCGTTTCCCCTTTCGTAGGGCAGGGCGGGAGAGGCGTTCTCCCCTATGAGGCGCAGTTGGGCGAGGGAGTCCCCGAAGGGGGCCACCTCTATTTTCTCAAGACGGCTCAGGGGAATGTACCAGGTGCTGTAGCTGTAACACTCCGGAGAGGGCAGGGCCAGGCGGTAGACCTTCTGCACCGTGACCAGTTCCCGGCCGTTGCCCAGTATCACGAATCCGGCCATGACCTTCTCCTTAAGCCCCAGCCTGTTCAGTAAGGCCAGGGAGAATTGCCGGGGCACATCGTAGAGGATGCAGTTCTGGTTCGCCGACGGCAGGAGGGATTCATCCTCCCGCTGCATTTTATCAGCCATATTGATAAAGGGCAGTTCCATATTCTTCCTGTCGACCAGGATGGGAAGGGCCGGTTCGGTCCGTCCCCCGGGCATATGCTGCCGGATAATTTTCACCGCTTCGCCTATGATCTCTTCCGACACGGAATTAAAGGGGATATCCACGCTCTCCGTCCGGGTCATGAGGGAGAGATTGCCGCTCAGGAGGCAGCTGGTCCGCCGAAGGCAGGTTATTCCGTCCAGGGGGATTTCTCTTCTGCCGGGTCTCTCCTCCCGCCCCCTCTCCACCCTCTCGAGAATCAGGATTCTGTCCGGGAAGAGACTTATCACCCGGTCATAGAGATTCATGTCCGGACTGGCGTCCCTTCTCTCTATGTTCCGGGGGATTTTGATGCGCAGCAGGGCCCCTTCCGTCTCTTCTTCCCAGGGGAGGAAAAGGGGAGGCATGGTATGCATCCCGCCCAGCCTGTAAATCCAGGGTCCGAAGGCGTCATATTCCACGCTCCTTATCATAAAGTCCTTCCCTCTCTTCTGAAAAAATTGTCCAGGACGGCGAATCCGTCTATCAGCCTGTCCAGTTCATCCCGGTCCATATCCCGGAAGACATCCCCCAGGGACCGGACCACATCCTCCCTTTTTTCCCGGATCAATTCCTCCCCTTCCGCGGTCAGGCAAAGGGTGAACTTCCGCTTGTCCGATTCGCTGTCCCTTTTCTCAATGAGGCGGAGCTCTTCCAGGGAGCGGATAATCGTGGTGAGAGAGGTCTTGGGGATGAGGAAGATTTGGCTGATATCCACCGGGGAGAGGTTTGTTTGGTAGGACAGGGCCATGAGTACTTTCACCTGATTCTCCCCCAGGACCATGCCGTCCTTCTCCAGTCTGTGGAGAATAGGGTTGAGAATCTGGAAATACCAGGGCATGAAACTGTCCAGACTATGGTAGAGGCGGACAAAATCATCGGAAAAGGAATTCACCGGGCTTCCTCCTAGTACGATATCGTACTAATTGTACGCCCGTCTACGGCTCAGGTCAAGGAAAAGCTGCGTCCTACTCCCCGCGCAGGTAGCTCTCCCTCAGGTAGGCTTCCTTGTCCCGCCAGAAGAGCAGTAGATTCTGCTGCAGGCCCTGGAAAAACTCCCTTTCCATCCGGGCGGCGGCCTTGCCTATGTACCGGTAGTGCCAGCACTCGTAGGAGTAACCGGTCAGATCCTCCTTTCCCTTGGGGAAGGAGAGGGACCAGCCGTATTTCCAGGCGTTCTCCAGCTGCCACTGGCCCTCGGGAGTCTGTTCGTAGGAGTCGTCTATACTGCCGAAATCCACGGCCAGTCCCAGCTGGTGCTGGGATTTTCCCGGAACGGCGGATACCTTTTCCGCTTCCTCCCGGCCCATCTGTTCCACCCAGTAATTAAAGGTCTTCACCTGGTAGACGTAGGAACGGTAGGCGGAGGAGTGCACCAGATCCAGATTTTCCGCCCGGGCCGCCCGGGTCATCTCTATGAGGGAGGGCAGGGCGATGCGGCGTACCTGCATTCCCGTTTTATTTTTGTTAAGAAGGCCTATGTCGTCCATATTGCCCAGGTCGGCGGGAACGAAACTGCTTTCCAGGGGGTGCTGTTTATCCACGAGGATGAAAAGGGAGGGATCCTCCCGGAGCATCTCCGAGGCGAGGGTCAGAAATTCCTGAGGGTTTTCCGACAGGGCCGCCTGTATGGCCTCCCGGTCGGCGACGGAGATCTCCGGTATATCGGACATCAGGGCGTCAATGTCCGGACCGGTCAGGGTAAAGGAGGCCAGCACCGGGGGGGGGCCCTCCGGTTCGGCGGGCATATTGTCGGAGCTGTTGGAACAGCCTGAAAAAAAAGCAAGGGTAAGAACAAGCGGGAAAATGGTATTTTTCATGGGGAAATCGTAACACCGATTAATAAATACTTCAATAAGGGCGGAAATTTTTTTCAGGAACCCCGGGGTAAGCCGGAAGGCATCGTATATCTGGCCGAATAATCAAAGGGGACTACACAGGTCCCTTTTTTTTTCTTATATTTCTTTCAATGACTATAATTGTGAGAGGAAATATATTTTGACCAGAGAAAAGCTTTACTATCACGATAATCATCTGACCACTTTCACGGCCACCGTCTGCGAATGCCGGAAGGAGGGGGACCGGTACGCGGTCGGCCTGGATAGAACCGCCTTCTACCCGGAAGGGGGCGGCCAGCCCTCGGACAGGGGATTCATAGGGAAAATACCCGTGCTCCACGTGGCCAAGGGGGAGGACTATCCCATCCATTACACCCCGGAGCCCCTGGAGCCGGGGACCGATGTGATCTGCCGGGTGGACTGGGAGAGGCGCTTCGACTATATGCAGCAGCACACGGGGCAGCACCTTCTCTCCTCGGTGCTGATGGAAAGGGGGAACTGGGCGACCGTCTCCGTGCACCAGGGGGAGGAGTATACCTCCATCGAAGTGGAGGGGGAGGAGATCTCCGACGAAGACCTTGCCGAAGTGGAGAGGGAGACCAACCGGCTCATCGCCTCCAATCTGCCGGTTAAAACCTTCTGGGTGGAGGAGGGGGACCTGGGAAATTACCCCCTGCGCCGTCCCCCCAAGGTGACCGGGACCATCCGCCTGGTCCAGATAGGCCGGGTGGACTGCGTTCCCTGCGGGGGCGTCCATACCTCCACCACCGCCGAGGTGGGCCTGGTGTTCTACCTGGGCCGGGAGAAGATCCGGGGACGGGTCAGAACCCTGTGGAAGATAGGGGAGCGGGCCTTCGTCCAGATGCGGGAGAACCAGAGGATCCTCTCCGGGCTGGGCGTCCGTTACTCCGTGCCCCCCGCCGATTTGGAGGAAAGGCTGGACGGGGTGGACCGGGAGCTCTTTGACCGGGAGGGGGAGATCCGCCAGCTTAAGGGGGAGCTTCTGACCCACCGCCTCTCCGGCCTGAAGGACCGCATAGACGACAAGGGCATCCTGACCGCGGTGATAAGCACGGAGGATAAAAAATTCCTCCAGACCGCGGCCATGGCCCTTCTGGAGGAGGAGAACTGCCGCCTCGTGGTCCTGGTCAACGATCGGGACGGGGAGCTCCAGTGGGTCATCGGTTCCCAGGACGAGAACGCCCTGGACTTCGGCGCCGTCCGCTCGGAGATGCTGCCCCTTATCAAGGGCAAGGGGGGCGGGCGGAGCCCCCTGTGGCAGGGCAGGGGGGAAGGAAACCGGGTGGAGGAGTTTTTCCGGGTCATCCGGGAGAAGTACGGGGTATGATTCCGGGCTTGATTCCTTGATCAAATGATGATAATTTGTCCCTATGGGTAAGAAAATTCTCACCGTTCTGATTATTCTGGGAGTCGCCGCTTTTATTTACTATAACAAGGGATCCTTTCTCGATAAAATCCGTATGAGAAAGGATCTGGAACACCGCATAGAGGACCTGACCGGGCTGGATGTGAATCTGAAGGATTTCTTCAAGGGCATGGAAGGACTCAATCGGGACATCTCCCGGCTGGATGATGATAAATTGAAGGATATCAGGGATCGCCTGGACAGTCTTACCTCCGACGAGAGGGAAGCCCTGTCCCGTCTGCTCGACGAAAAGGGGGAGGACCTGGAAACCTTTCTTAACGATGTGATTGCCGATGTCGGGGATGACGTAACCAAGGGGGACAAGCCGTGAGCCGGACCGATGATGTGGAGAGACGAGAGAAATTCTGGAGGGACATGTCCGCCGAGGTGGGGGAGGAGATCCTCCATAACGCCCTGCTGAGGGTCCTGGAGTCGGAACCGGAGAATCTCAAGGACCAGTGGCTCCTTTTTTTCGCCTCCGCCGAAACCCTCTATTATAAACGGTTTCCCAACGACTCCGCCATGGCCCGTCTTTTTAACATGGGCCCTAAGGAGCAGGATTACCCCGTGGAGGGGCAGAGGTGGGATAATCTCACCTGCCGGAGGAGGGAATCCGGGGGATTTCTGAGCCGCCTCCTCAAGACCCCCGCCACCCTGGAGCTCCGCTGGGACGATGATACCCGTTTCATGCTGGAGCTGGACAGGAAGGGGGAGGTCCTCTTTCAGGACCGGCTGGACAGGGCATGACGGTCTGCCTCTACGGTATGGGGCGGTTCGGCCGGTTCTGGGCGAAGGAACTGAGCCGGGTCGTACCGGGTATACAGGGATACAACAGAACGGCCCGGGAATTTCCCGAGGGGGTGGTACCGGTGGATTTCGATACCCTTTGCCGGGCCGACGTGATCATCCTCTCAACGGCCATCTCCTCCATCGAGGACGTTCTGAAGCATATCGCCCCCCGCATCAGAAAGGATGCCCTTGTCATGGACTGCTGCTCCGTCAAGGTCTGGCCAGTGGAGAAGATGGTGGAGCTTCTGCCCCCGGAAACGGAGATACTGGGCACCCACCCCATGTTCGGCCCGGACTCGGGGAAAAACGGCATATCCGGGTTGCCCCTGGTCCTGACCCCGGTGAGAATCAGCCCCCGGTCCCTGGAATTCTGGCGGGAGCGCTTCGCCTCCCTGGGGCTGGCCATCCATGAGATGACCCCGGACGAGCACGACCGGGAAGCCGCCTTTACCCAGGGCATCACCCACTTTATCGGCCGCATCCTGGGGGACATGGGGCTGCGGGACAGCCCCATCGCCACCTCCGGCTACAGGAGCCTCCAGAAGATCGTGGAGCAGACCTGCAACGACGAGTGGCAGCTCTTCCTGGACCTGCAGAACTACAACCCCCACACCGAGGAGATGAGGAGCAAGCTGGACAGGGTTCTGGCAAAAATGATAAAGTACATACATTCCTGATCTAATCGGGAAGCAACCTGAGGGAGGCCGATTTGGCGGAACTGGAAATACACGAGAAGCGGGTATACGAGAAGAACATCAGCACCGTCCTTACCGAGGAAATCCACTTTTCCGGGGAACTGAATTTTTCCCGGGACCTTATGATCAAGGGTGAATTCTACGGAGCGATAAAAGCGACGGGCAACCTTTATATAGAGGAGAGCGCCTACGTGGAGGCGGAGATCACCGCCGGGGCGGTTTACGTCAAGGGGCGGGTCAAGGGCAATATCATCGCCGACACCCGGGTGGAACTCCACGGAACGGCGGAGGTCACCGGGGACATCACCGCCCCTCAGATCGTAATGGATACGGGATGCCGCTTCGACGGCACGAGCCGCATGAACAGGAGAGGGGGCATATGAAAAGAACGATACTGATACTACTGCTGGCCGGGCTGTTTCTGCCCCTCGCGGCGCAGGAGGATACGGCCGGTTCGGAAACCCGGGAGGACGCCCTGGTCCTTTACCGGAACCGCCAGTACGAGCGGGCCATAGAGGTCTGCCGCCAGGAGCTGCAGGAGTATACCGACGACCAGGTGAACAGGAAGCTGGACTCCTACACGGTCATGTGCTGGTCATTGATCCGCCTGAACCGCTACGACGAGGTCATCAAATACGGGAAGGAAGCCCTGGGCGTCTTCCGCTACGACCAGAGAATCATCGAGACCCTGGGGGAGGCCTACTTTTACAAGGGGGACAACCTGAGCGCCCTGGACTACTTCGAACAGTACGCCGTGCTCAACCCCACGGGGCAGTGGATACAGAACGCCTATTACTACATGGGCGAGATCTACATACGCCTGGGAGAATTCGCCCATGCGGACATAGCCCTGTCCACGGCCCTTTACCACTCCCCCAACACGGCGGGCTGGTGGAGCCGCCTGGGATACGCCAAGGAGATGGGGGAGGACGAGGCGGGAGCCCTTGACGCCTACCGCCAGGCGGTGAAGCTCCAGCCCGGCAACGAGGCCGCCCTGTCCGGCCTGGAGAGACTTCAGGGCAACTGATGAAGGCCGCTTTCCATACATTCGGGTGCCGTCTCAACCAGCTTGAGACGGAGGCCCTGGCCGACGGATTCCGCCACGCCCGGTTCGACATCGTCCCCATCGGGGAAGAAGCCCTCGTTTACGTTATAAACACCTGCACGGTCACCTCCAAAAGCGAGCAGAAGGCCCGGGGCATCATCCGGCGCCTGAGCCGGGAGTATGATAGCTCCCTGGTCATCGTCACCGGCTGCTACGCCCAGATGGAGGAGGACCTGATCGACTCCCTGGGGCCCAACGTCTTCGCCGTGCCCCTGCGGGAGAAGGACCTGCTCCTGGACTTCGCCTTTTACCTGATGAACCGCCCCCCGGAAGAGGGAACCGCCCCGGTGGAGGAGGCCCGCTCCTGGTTCCGGGACAACCGCCGGAGCGACGAGCCCCCGGAGGCCCGGTTCCGCTTCGTCCCCGACGATTTTACCTACCATACCCGGGCCTACGTGAAGATACAGGACGGGTGCGACAACTCCTGCGCCTACTGCCGGGTGACCCTGGCCCGGGGGGCATCGGTCTCCCTGGACCACAGGGCCGTTCTGGAACGGGTGCGCCTTTTGGAGGAGAAGGGCTTTGCCGAGGTGACCCTGACCGGAGTCAACATCGATTCCTACCGATCGGGAGATACGGCTCTGCCCGGCCTTCTGCTCTATCTCCTTGAAAACACCTCCGCCATCCGCCTTCGCCTCTCGTCGTTAGATCCGGATACCTTCACCCCCGAACTGGCCCGGGCCGTATCCCACGAAAGGGTCTGCCCCTACTTCCACCTCTCCGTGCAGTCCGGATCGGACCACGTCCTGGGGGAGATGAACCGCCGCTACGGCCGGGAGGATGTCTTCCGGGCCGTGGCCCTCCTGCGGGAAACGAAGGTCGACCCCTTTCTCTCCGCGGACATCATCGTGGGCTTCCCCGGGGAGACGGAGGAGATGTTCGCCGATACGATGGACCTGATGGACCGGGCGCAGTTCTCCCGGGCCCATGTCTTTCCCTACTCCCCCCGGCCGGGCACTCCCGCCTACGACCGGAAGGACGGGGTGACCCAGAGCCTCATCACCGAAAGAACCTCCCGGCTTCGCAAGGCCATGGCCCGGAGCCAGTCCCGATACGCCCGCTCCTGGGAGGGGAGGGAACTGGACGTGATCTGGGAGAAGGAGGAGGAGGGTTTCCTCTTCGGGCTGAGCGGCAATTACCTGAGCTGCCGGAAGCCTGCCGGCGCGGGGGCGGGGCTGGGAAGCTGCGAGAGGGTCCGGGCGGTGACGTACGACGGGCGGCGGGGAGAGATGATGTGCGAAAGCCTATAGCGGACAGCGGTAGGCGGACGTAGAAGAGAGGTTGATATGAAAACGGCTCTGTTGATTATTGATGTGCAGAACATTATGTTTACCGAGGCGGGGGGCGCCCATGAGGCGTCGGAGGTGACCGGCCGGATCGCGGGGCTTCGGGAGAAGGCCCG
>QKAI01000394.1 GCA_003246505.1 Spirochaetaceae bacterium
ATCGTTTTTCTGGGGGAAGCCGCCCGGAAGGCCCTGGCCGACTATCTGCCCCTGAGGAACAGCAGGGACAGGGACGGGCGGGGAGGGGACGCCCTCTTCCTGGACAGCCGGGGGGAGAGGCTGACGCCCCGGGGCGTGTTCTATCTGGTGGACCGGTACAGCGTAAGGGGGGGGCTCAGCAAGAAGATCGGGCCCCATACCTTCCGGCACAGCTTCGCCACGTCCCTGATCAACGAGGGGGCGGACATCCGCATGGTCCAGGAGATGCTGGGCCACTCCTCCCTCTCCACCACCCAGGTGTACACCCACACGGGCATCGAGAGGATCAGGCAGATTCACCGGCAGAGCCATCCCCACGGCAGAAGCGATGTGAGAAAGCGGACGGGCGAGAGCGGAAGTGCGACAGCGGACAGCGGAAAGCTGAATTAAGGAGAAGATGATGGAAATCAAGATAAAGGGGACAACGATTCTGGCCGTCAGGAAGGACGGGAAAGTGGCCATGGCCGGGGACGGTCAGGTGACCATGGGGGAATCGGTGATCATGAAGGGCAACGCCCGCAAGGTGAGGCGCTTATACAACGGCAAGGTCATCTGCGGGTTCGCCGGATCCACCGCCGACGCCTTTACCCTGGAGGAGCTCTTCGAAGCCAAGCTGAACGAGTTCGGGGGGGATATCCTCCGGGCCAGCGTGGAGATGGCCAAGGCCTGGCGCACGGACCGGATGCTGCGCCGCCTGGAGGCGATGCTTCTGGTGGCGGACAAAAACAAGACCCTTCTCCTCTCCGGGACCGGTGACGTGATAGAGCCGGAACTGGGCTGCATCGCCATCGGGAGCGGGGGAAATTACGCCTTCGCCGCCGCCCGGGCCTATCTTGATGGATCGGATCTTTCCGCCGGGGAGATCGCCCGGAAGTCCCTGGAGATCGCCTCGGACATCTGCGTGTTCACCAACAAGAGCATCATCGTGGAGGAGATAGCATGAAGACGGGACTGACCGACATGATCCCCCGGGACATCGTGACCGAACTTGACAAATACATCATAGGCCAGAACAAGGCCAAGCGGGCCGTGGCCATCGCCCTGAGGAACCGGATCCGCCGGTCCAAGCTCTCCGAGGAGATCCGGGACGAGGTGGCTCCCCGGAACATCATCATGATCGGCCCCACCGGGGTGGGGAAGACGGAGATCGCCCGCCGCCTGGCCAAACTGGCCGGGGCCCCCTTCATCAAGGTGGAGGCCACCAAGTTCACCGAGGTGGGCTACGTGGGCCGGGACGTGGAGTCCATGGTCAGGGATCTCATGTCATCCGCCATAAGCATGGTCAAGAGCGAAATGAAGGGGGACGTGGAGGAAGCGGCCCGTCAGGCGGCGGAGGAGGAACTTCTGGACCTGCTCCTTCCCGGATCGGGGAAAAGGAAGCCGGAGAAAAGGCAGAATCAGGCCGGCGGGTTCCCCGGCATCCAGATCGGGGCGATCACCCTGGGGCCCAACGGCATTCAGAACGCCGCCTCCGCCCCCATCGGCTTTAACCAGGAGGAAGAGGAGAAGGAAGCCCTTCCCCCCCCGGAGGATGAGGAGAAGGCTTCCCGCAAGGCCCACCTGAGGGAGACCTTCCGGGAGAAGCTCCGGGCGGGTGAACTGGAGGACCGGATGATAGAGGTCACCGTTTCCAAACAGGGGGGCGGCACCCTGAACATGTTCGCCGGGGGGGGCATGGAGAGCATGGACATCAGCATGGACGCCCTCTCCTCCCTCTTCGGGGGGGGCGGGAAAAAGAAGAAGAAGGTCTCCGTCAAGGAAGCCCGGGAGCTTCTGCTGCAGGAGCAGATAGACCGGATGATCGACACGGACAGCGCCGTGGACCGGGCCAGGGATCTGGTTCAGAACATGGGAATCATCTTCATAGACGAGATGGATAAGATCGCCAACAAGGAGGGTTCCCGGGGCGGGCAGGACGTCTCCCGGGAGGGGGTCCAGAGGGACATCCTCCCCATCGTGGAGGGTTCCACGGTGAATACCCGATACGGCATGATCGATACCTCCCACATCCTGTTCATCGCGGCGGGGGCCTTTAATCTGGCCAAGCCCTCCGACCTGATCCCGGAGCTGCAGGGGCGGTTCCCCCTGAGGGTGGAGCTGGACGATCTGGACGCGGACGCCTTCGAGCAGATCCTCACATCCCCCCGGAACGCCCTGACCAAGCAGTACGCCGCCCTGCTGGCCACGGAGGACGTGGAGCTGGTGTTCACCCCCGAGGCCATACGGCGCATGGCGGAGATCGCCGCGGAGGTGAACCGGACCGCGGAGAACATCGGCGCCCGTCGGCTCCATACGATCATGGAACTTCTGGTGGAGGATATCTCCTTTGACGCGGAGGATTACGCGGGGAAGATCGTGGAAATCACCGCCGCCATGGTGGATGAGAAATTGAGCGATGTGGTGGAAGACAAGGATCTGAGCCGCTACATCCTGTAAAAAAGGATCCGGCCGTTACAAAGTGGACAGAAAACGCTAAGGTGCGTTCTTTCCCGGCCGATGAGATAAGAAAGGGGCCGTGCCCCGTCAGGGGGGTGAATCCCCCGGGAGGTTTGAATGTTTGACAATTCCAGTTTCGGGAAGACGGTGGATATCCTCAAGCGGGGCCTGAATGTGGCCAACCTGCGCCAGGGTGTCATCGCCAACAATATAGCCAACGTGGAAACGCCCAATTTCAAGAGGAGCGACGTCTCCTTCGAATCGGAGCTGGGCCGGGCCCTGGCTTCGGAGGAGAATCAGAGCGCCATGAAGGCCAAGACCTCCTCGGAGAGGCATATCGATTTTAACAAGCCCATGGACTACAAAGAGGTCTCTCCCCGGATCAACCTGGACTATCTGACCACGGCCAAGAACAACGGGAACAACGTGGACATAGAGGTGGAGGAGATGAACGCCCTGAAGAACCAGATGCGCTACGAGCTCCTCATGGAAACGGTGAGCCACGAGTTTTCCCTCGTGAACATGATAATCAAGTAGGTTAGGAGGAAGATATGGGAATGTTCAGTACAATCAACACCGCCTCCACCGGGCTGACCGCGGAGAGGCTTCGCCTGGATGTGATCGCCGACAATATCGCCAACGCCAACACCACCCGCACCGAGGAGGGGGGGCCCTTCCGCCGGAGCCGGGTCATCTTCCGGTCGGAAACGGACAAGCCCTACTGGCGCAGTCCCTTCCTCCCGGAGAGCATGGAGCAGAAGGTGGGCACCGGGGTCAAGGTGGAGACCATAGAGAAGGACAGGGACAGCGATCTGCGCCTGGTCTGGGATCCCACCCATCCCGATGCGATCAAGACGGGGCCCCAAAAGGGTTACGTGGAGTATCCCAACGTGACCATCGTTAACGAAATGGTGGATATGATTACGGCGAGCCGGGCCTATGAGGCGAACGTATCCATCATGGAAGGGGCCAAGAGCATGTTTCAGAAGTCCCTTGAAATCCTTAAGTAGGTAGGGGAGAGTTTTTATGGACGTCAAAAACGTAGCCCTGGGCGATCAGATCGTACTTAAGCGGACAAGCGCCAGGCACATGGATTCCCGGGGTGTGACCGGGAACCCGGTAAACAGCGAGGGGATGAGCTTTTCCGATATGCTCATATCCCGGCTGGACAGAGTGAACGACGGGCAGACTAAGGTCAACGAGCTCTACGAGGCCATGATGACCGATCCCGACTCAGTGACGAGCGATCAGCTGACCATCGCCATGGCGGAAGCGGAGATGGCCCTGGGCCTGACGAAAGCGGTAGTGGATAAGGCGGTGAGCGCCTATAAGGAAATCATAAACTTAAGATAGGGAAGATTCGGGGCGTCCGGTTCCGGCCGCAAACGCCCCTTAGGAGAACTGTCCGTTCCTTGGGAGGGGTAAAATGGAATGGTTTAAGAAAATGTGGGAGGCCGGTAAGAAGGCCTGGGGCAGCTGGTCCCTCGTCCAGAAGCTGATTCTGGGCGGTATCGTGGCCGCCGTCGTGGTGGGAAGCGTGCTTCTGGTGGGAGTGTCCTCTTCCCCCAGCATGGTTCCCCTGCTGACATCGCCCATCACCGATCAGGATCAGATTGTCATGATCACCAACCGCCTCGACGAAGAGGGCGTTGTGAACCGGGTGACCGGGGGCATCATCTACGTGGAGAACGATTCCGTCGCCCGTAAGATGCGGGCCACCCTGGTCCGGGAGGACCTGATCCCCCAGGGGACCGACCCCTGGGCCATCATGGACATGGAACGGTGGACCCTGACCGACTTCGAGCGGGACGTGAACCTGCAGCGGGCCATCACGGCCAGCCTGGAACAGCACCTGGAAGCCCTGGACGACATCGATTCGGCGGACGTGAACCTGGTCATTCCGGAGCAGTCCCTTTTCGCCTCCGAGCAGAACCCCACCACGGCCAGCGTCATCATCACCCCCAAGCCGGGCAGCGACATTACGGAGAACCGCCTCAAGATAGAGGGGATCGTGAAACTGATCCAGTTCGCCGTGGAAGGGCTGGAGGCCGGCAACATCGTGGTCTCCGATCTCTCCGGCCGCCATCTCAACGACTTCGAGGGCCTGGAGAAGATCGACCGGCTGGATCTCACCGAGCGGATGCTCAAGCAGAAAACCGCCCTGGAAGCGCGCTACATGGGCCAGATCCTCCGGGAGCTGCAGGGCATTTTCACCGCCAAGCGGATCCGCATCGTCAACATGGACATCGACCTGGAATTCGTGAATAAGAAGATCTCCACAGAGGAGCACTTCCCCATCGAGATGACCCCGGAGGATCCGGCCACCCCCTATCCCGACCGGCAGGTGGTGCAGACCTTCACCGAAAGCCAGCAGACCACTAAGGAGAGTTTCCAGGGCACCGGATTCAATCCGGAGGGCCCCCCGGGGCAGGAGGGGCAGACCCCCCCCCAGTACCAGGACCTGACCAATCTGGTGGGAAACTACTCCAAGGACGACCAGATCACCAACTACGTCTACAACACCCAGACCAGCGAGGAGGAGATGGCCCCCTACAAAATCGCCCGGGTCTCCGCCGCCGTGGCCATCGACGGGGTCTGGACACTGGAAAGAGATGAAAAAGGGGAGTATATTTTTGAAAACGGCACCCTGAAGAGAACCTACGAGCCCGTATCCGACGAACTGCTGGCCAAGGCGCGGCAGCTGGTGGAGCACGCCGTGGGTTACGACGCCAACCGGGGTGACACGGTGACCGTTCAGCACATTCCCTTTGACCGGAGCGAGGAGTTCAAGCAGCAGGACGAGGATTACCTGAGACAGAAGCAGATACAGCGGCTGCTCTTCTACTCCATCATCGGCCTTCTGGGCGTCATCATATTCTTCATCGCCTTCCGGCTCATATCCAAGGAGATGGAGAGACGGCGACGGCTGCGCGAGGAAGAGCTGGCAAGGCAGCACCAGGCCATGCGCGAGCAGGCCCTGAGGAACGCCGAGGAAGAGGGAATCGAAGTGGAGATGTCCGTACAGGAGCGGGCCCGCCTGGAACTCCAGGAGAACGCCATGAACATGGCCCGGGAACATCCGGAGGACGTGGCCAAGCTGATCAGGACCTGGCTGGCGGAGGAGAAGTAGAATGGCTCAGGCAAACGAAGGCGGCTCGAGAGCCGGACAGAAACACAAGGAAGAACTCTCGGGAAAACAGAAGGCGGCCGTCTTTCTCGTCACCATGGGTTCGGAGATCTCCGCGGAAATTTTCAAGCATCTGAACGATTCGGAGATCGAGACCCTCACCTGGGAGATCGCCCGGCTCGAGCATATCGAGGCGGACGACCGGGACTTCGTCCTCCAGGAGTTCCAGGAACTGATGATGGCCCAGGATTTCATATCCTCCGGCGGTCTGGATTACGCCCGGGAACTGCTGGAGCGCTCCCTGGGCAATCAGAAGGCCACGGACATCATCAACCGTCTCACCAGCTCTCTCAAGACCCGGCCCTTCGACTTCATCCGGCGCACCGATCCCCAGCACCTTCTGAACTTCATTCAGCAGGAGCACCCCCAGACGATCGCCCTGATCCTGGCCTACATCGAATCGGCCCAGGCCTCCCAGATCCTCAGCCAGCTGCCCCAGGACAAGCAGTCCGACGTGGCCCGCAGGATCGCCACCATGGACCGGACCAGCCCGGAAATCCTGAGGGAAGTGGAGCGGGTTCTGGACAAGAAGCTTTCCAGCCTCTCCCAGGAGGACTATACCTCCGCCGGCGGCGTGGAGAGCATCGTGGACATCATCAACCTCGTCGACCGGACCACGGAGAAGTACATCATCGAGACCCTGGAAGAGGAGGATCCGGAACTGGCCGAGGAGATCAAGAAGAGGATGTTCGTCTTCGAGGACATCGTCATGCTCGACGACCGGGCCATTCAGCGGGTTCTGAGGGAGGTGGACTCCCCGGAGCTGGCCAAGGCCCTCAAGGCGGTGGACGCGGAGGTTCAGGAAAAGATTTTCCGGAACATGTCCAAGCGGGCCGCCGCGCTCTTGAAGGAAGACATGGACTACATGGGCCCCACGCGCCGGAAGGACGTGGAGGAGACCCAGCAGAAGATCGTGGCGGTCATCCGCAAGCTGGAGGAGTCCGGGGACATCGTCATCGCCCGGAACGGGGAGGAGGACAGCTTTGTGTAAGTTATTAGGAGGCCTCCATGGCTAGAAACGTATTCCGGCCCACGGAAGTGATGAATATGACCCTCTCCCGCAAGGTGAGGATAGAGGCACCCGTCTTCGCGGTGGAAGAGCCGGAGGACCTGCTGGAGGAGTACACCGGGCCCACAGCGGACGATCTGAGGAGGGAGGCGGAAGCCTTCCGGGTCCAGTGGGAGGACGAAAAGGCGCGCATGTACGCTAACGCCCAGGCGGAGGTGGAGAGGATCCGGGAGGATGCGGAGAAATCCGCCTTCGAAGAGGTCAAGAAGAAGACCGACCAGGCCCAGCTGGAGAAGCGGCAGGCCGACGACGAGGTGGAGCGCCTTATGGAGCAGGCCCGGGGCCAGGCGGCCCAGATGGTGGAGGACGCCAACCGCCGGGTCGCCCAGATAGAGGAGGACGGCCGGTCCCGGGGTTACGAAGCGGGCCGCAAGGAGGGCTTCGAAGAGGGCAAGGCCGAGGTGGAGCGCCTGGTGGAACGGCTCCACGTCATCCTGAACGGGGCGATTGAGAAGCGGAACGATATTATCGAAGAGGCCGAATCCCAGCTGATCGATCTGGTTCTGCTCATCAGCCAGAAGGTGGTCAAGGTCATTTCCGACAACCAGAAGAACGTGGTCATCAATAACGTGGTCCAGGCCCTGCGCAAGCTCAAGAGCCGGGGCAACGTGGCCATCCATGTGAATCTGGCCGATCTGGAGCTGACCACGGACAACGTGAATAATTTCATCACCATGGTGGAGAACGTCCAGTCCATCACCGTGCTGGAGGACACCACCGTGGACAGGGGCGGCTGCATCATCGAGACCGATTTCGGTCAGATCGACGCCCGCGTATCCAGCCAGCTGAAGGAGATCGAGGAGTCCATTCTGGAACTGGCCCCCATACGGGTCAAGGGAGAGAATTAGTCGTTGGGAATGACGAATGACGAATTAAGGAAGAGGGATGTTGAATTAGTAATTAGTAATTAGTAATTAGTAATTAGTAATTATGAAATGGTAAGTTTGGGAGGGCGGACCATGATAATGGAAAAATATCTGAATTCGGTGGGCATGACCGAGCCGATCAAATACGAGGGCCGCATCGTCAAAGTCCAGGGTGTGCTCATCGAGAGCATCGGGCCCCAGGCCATGGTGGGTGAGCTCTGCCACATCCATGTGGATAATACGGGGGCCGAAGTGGCCGCCGAGGTGGTTTCCCTCAAGGATTCCCGGGTCCAGCTCATGGTTTACGGGGAGAAGACGGGCATTGAGATCGGGTGCAGGGTCCGCGCCACCGGGCAGCTTCTGAGCGTGAAGGTGGGCCC
>QKAI01000495.1 GCA_003246505.1 Spirochaetaceae bacterium
GACGCAGCCGAATTTCTGGCTGTACTTGGCCAGCTGTCCCTGGGTGGGAAGGCTCATGTCAATGGCGCCGATGATGTTCTGCTCCAGAACTTCCGGAGGATTCCCCAGCTGGTTGTTGGGATAAACCTCGACTTTGATCTGCCCGTTCGTCCTCTTGGATACGGCGTCGGCGAACATCTGCGTGGCCGTGTTGCCCGCATGGTCTTCGGCGGCGAAATGGCCGAGCTTGAGAACGATGGGCTCCTGGGCTGCGGCTGCGGAGGTGCTTTCCGTCTGGCCGCCGGCGAAAAGAAGGCCCGCCGAGGCAAACAGAACAAGAAGGGATAGGATTTTTTTCATAATAAACTCCTTTTGTTTGATTACCATGTCCATAGCAATCACTGTGCCAAATCACGATTTCCCCGATAAACGGCGGTAGGGGCTCTGTCCGGGCGGGATGGGTCTGAAATATTTTCAGACCCCTGTGAAAAGAATTCCCGCCCTCAGGTCATGGAGTGGAAGGTTATCTCCGTCACGGCGCCCCCCTCCGGGCTATTGGACAGTTCAAGGGTGGCGCCGTGGGCCGTCAGGATCTGATAGCAGATGGAGAGACCCAGGCCGGTGCCGTTCTCCTTGGTGGTGAAATAGGGATCGAAGATGCGGTCCATCGTGGCCAGGTCGAATCCCGGTCCCGTATCGGAAACGGTGACCCCGATTCCCCCGTCCCGGCTGTTCCCCACGGTCATGGTGATCCGTCCTCCCCGGGGCGTCGCCTCGAAGGAGTTGTTCAGGATGTTGGTCAGGACCTGTTCTATCTTCAGGACGTCGAAAAAGAAGGAGTCCCGCTCCGCCCTCAGGCAGAGCTCCAGGGTAATGCCCCGTTCCTCCTCCAGGAGAAGATATTTCTTTTTGAGGTTCTCCGCCAGGGCGGAAAGGGAGTAGCACTCCAGGCTCAGTTCGTTCGGCCTGGCGATTTCCAGTATCTGCCTGATGAATATCTCCGCCTTCCGGATCTCCTGGATGATGATGTCCCGGTTCCTTTCGAAATTCTCCCTGTCCAGGGTCTGGACGGCGATCTGGATGACGTGGAGGGGGTGGCGGATCTCATGGGCCATGCGGGAGGAGATGCGCCCGAGGAAGCTGAACCGGTCGTTCGTCCTGAGCCGGAGATTCTGCTTGTTCAACATGTTGAACGCCCGGGCGAGGGAGTCCAGCTCGTCGTTCGTCCGCACCGAAATGGTATTGTTGAAGTCCCCCTGGAGCATCCTGTTGACCATTCCGGTCAACTCCAGCACCGGTCGGGCGATGAGCTGGGAAATGGCCATGGACAGTACGGAGATCAGGATGACCAGAAGGATCAGGAAGAGCACGAAGAAGCGTCCGAGCACATCGATCTGGAAGAACAGGTGGGAGTTCCTTATCCGTCCGACGAATTTCCAGTTGTTAATGAGGGAGGTCACGAAAAAGCTTTCCGACTTGAGGTAGCGGTTGGTGGAAATGTCCCCCCCGAAGATCTCCGCCTCGGACATCCCGTTCCTGACGGGATCGCTGTGGGCGATGACCGTGCCCCCGGGGGAGTGGGGGGTCAGGGACTGGAGATCGATCAGGGCCGAGGAATCGAACATCCGGAAGGTGTAGAGCTTGAGGAGCCAGTTGAGCTCCGAGATCCGGACCGAACCGGCCAGGAGGCTTTCCACCTCCCCGTCCCGCGAGACGGGGATGCCGAAGAGAACGTAGGGCTCCGCCTCACTGTCCCTGTCCGTGGCCGGGTAGAGATAGAGGAACAGCTTCTCCCCCCGGTAGAGGTCCTCCGCCGCCCTTCCCTCCGCCAGGGTCCCCTCCCGCCCGGAGGTGGTCCAGTAGATGCCGTTTTTCTCTATGAGCCAGAGATCGGCGAAGGGATAGGCCCTCCGGGAAAGCTCCTCCCGGAGATACTCCCTGATCCGGGTCCTGCCCCCCTCCCGGTACTCCTCGGAGGCGGAAATAAAGATCAGCTCCCTGATGCGGGCGGAGATCCAATCGCTGAAGAGGCGGGATACGTTAAGGAATTCGGCCTGCTTCTTCTCAATGACCGAATTGCGGTAGCTGTCCACGTAGAAGGCGTAGGCTCCGATGGTGATGATCATGAACACCGCCAGGGTGGGAATGAGTATCTCGAAGAGAACCCGGGTCCTGAGGTGTTTCATCGGTCCAGCTTGTAATAAAGCCCCCGGGCCGTGATTCCCAGAAGCTCCGCGGTCCTGGTCTTGTTGCCTCCCAGCTTGTCCAGGGCCCACTCGATATAGGATTTCTCCAGCTGGCGGAGGGGCAGAAGCCCTATCCCGTCGAATTTCACGGGAAGGCTCTTACGGCAGTCGATAAAGAGGGCTTCCGCATGGATTATTTCTCCCGGGGTGATGATGAGGGCCCTTTCCAGGCAGTTCCTGAGCTCCCTGATATTGCCCGGCCAGTCGTAGTTCACCAGGGTGTCCCGGGCTTCGTCGGAGAGGGCGCACCGGCTGTGGGAGAATTTGACGCAGAGCCGCTCGAGAAGCCAGTTCGCCAGTCCGGGAATATCCTCCCGCCGGTCGCGGAGGGGGGGGACCCTCAGGGGGAAGACGCTCAGGCGGTAGTAAAGGTCCTGCCGGAATTCGTCCTTCCGGCACATCTCGAGCAGGTCCTTGTTCGTGGCGGCGATGATGCGCACGTTGAGGCGGCGCTTCTTGTTGGACCCCAGGCGGGTGATCTCCCCCTCCTGGAGAAAGCGCAGGAGGGAGACCTGGGCCTTAGGGGACATGGCCTCCACCTCGTCCAGGAAGAGGGTGCCCCCGTCGGCATACTCCAGTTTCCCCATCTGGGGGGATTCGGCTCCGGTGAAAGCCCCCTTGTCGTAGCCGAATAGCTCGCTTTCTAAAAGGCTTTCCGGCAGGGCGCCGCAGTTGATGGGGACGAAATTCTCCTCCGACCGGGGACTGTTGTTGTGCAGAAGACGGGCCATCACCTCCTTTCCCGTTCCCGTTTCCCCCTCCAGGAGGATCGTGGAGTCCACCCGGCGCACCTTTTCCAGATTGGCCAGGAGGGTCAGGAAATCGGGGGAACGGCTCTCCAGGTAGCACTCCTCCTTCTTATGCAGCTCCTGGGAAAGGAATTCGTTCCTCGCGGTCAGGGCCCCGTGCTCCAGGGCTTTCTCGAGGGCGATGGTCAGCTCGTCAATCTGGAGAGGCTTCGTCAGATAATGGAACGCCCCCTGCCGGAGGGCTTCCACGGCGTTTTCGATGCTCCCGAAGGCGGTTACCATGATGAACTGGGTGTCGTAATCGGAATGGCGGCAGAGGCGCAGGAGATCCAGTCCGTTTCTTCCGGGCATGACGAAATCGGAGATGACCACCTGGTACCGGTACATCCTGAGCATCTCCTCCGCCTCGTCGCAGGAGTTGGCCATATCCACGATATAGCCCTTGGCCGTCAGGAGATCCCCGATGAGAGTCACCAGGGTGATATCGTCGTCGACCAGGAGTATTCGAATGTATTTCTTAATCATAAGGGGGCTCCCGTCATATTATAGGCACGGGTCGGAACAATTGTCCATCAATAAAAGGGAGCCCCCCTTTCCCTGTGAAAAGGGGAAGGACGATGTATATTGTCGGAATGGGCAACTACATCATAGACATAGACGGCACTCTGCTGGAGGGTAACCGGGAGTTGAATCATGGCTCCGCCTTTCTGAAATGCCTGGAGGGCAGGGGGGACCGGTTCCTCCTGGCCACCAACTCCATCAAATCCCCCCGGATGCAGGCCCGCCGTTTTGCGGAGATCGGCCTCTCCCTGGAACCGGACCGATTCTATTCCCCGGTCAATTGCGTGAACTGGTATCTGGGGGAGATGGGTTACTCCCGCGTCCTGGTTGTGGGAAGCCGGGAGGAGAGGGATCAGATAGGCGCGGAACAGAGCTCCGACGATCCCGATCTGATCATACTCCTTGACTTTGAAAAGGAGGATGTCTCCTACGGGGAACTCCAGCGGATTGCGGACCATATGGCAAGGGGCTGCCCCGCTGTTACCGCTTCCGGGTCCCCCTATTATTTCAAATCCGGGAAAAAACAGATCGATACGGGGGCCTTCGTCCGGCTCCTGGAATCGGTGACGGAGAGGAAGATCCCCGTCCTGGGAAAACCCTCCCCGGATTATTTCCGGGGCGCCCGGTCCCTGCTCTGCGGTCCCGGGGAGCCGGTGACGGTGATCGGGGATGACTGGCAGACGGATATACTGGGCGGTCGGGAGGCGGGATTCTCCACGGTGCTGGTCGCCTCGGGAAAGTACCGCCCCGGCGATGAGGAGAAGGGGAGGCCCGATCTCCTGGTAAATGACCTGCTGGCGCTCTGCCGGTGAGGGGTTTTTCCGCTATGAGCTTCATATCTGGAAACCGACTTTATTGTCGAAGGAGTTGATAGATGATTAATTATCGGAAAGCGAGCGGAGTGGCCGCCATCGCCCATGCCCTGGCCTATCTCGTGGGAATAGGGCTTTACGTCACCCTCCTGAATCCCATTCTGGATGCGGGCCCCCGGGAATATCTGGCCCTGCTCCCCCGATACGGGACCCTTATGTACTGGTGGATCTTCATCTGCTACATGGTGGCCGGATTCTGTCTGGTCCCCGTCGCCTGGGCGGTTCACAGGACGCTCTCCCCGGACCTGCCGAATCTGAGCCCGGTCATCGCCCTCCTCGCCTTCATCTGGGCGGCCCTCATCATCGGAAGCGGCAACCTGATGATGTACGGATTCTCGGAAATCCAGAAAATATATGCCGACGATCCGGTTCAGGCTCTGGCCGTGGTGCGCACCCTGCATATCGTGGAGGACGGAATCATCAGCGCGAACGAGTTCACCGGCGGCCTCTGGGCCTTTCTGCTCTGCCTGGCGGCCCTCAGGACGGGAAGGCTCAACCGGGCCGTCGCCTATACCGGCCTGGTCATCGGGGCGGCGGGAATCCTCTCCGTCATACCCCCCCTCACAGAGGGAGCGGTCACCCTTTTCGGTGTGGGCATGATCCTCTGGTTCATTCTGCTAGGGGTTCATCTGATCCGAACCGAATCCGCTCCCCGAACCGCGCCATAAGCTCCGCCAGGGCCTCCTCCGTATCCGCGTCGCAGAGGATGCCCTCGTCATCGGTCTCCAGGAAGGCCCGTGAATAATCCCCCCCGTTCAGGAGCTTTCGGAGACCCCCTTCCCCGTCTCCTTCGGCGATATCCCGGTAAACCCCGGCCCGGATGACCGGGGGATGGCCCTTCCTGTCCCCCCGGACAGGATAGATCAGGTCCGCATCGCTGCTCATGAAGCGGCGAATCAAAGTCCCTATGGTTCCGGGAAGGACGAAGGGGTAGTCCACGGGCAGGAGGAGAAAGCCCGGGGAGTCCGGGGGAAGGCCCTGAACAGCCCGCCGGACCGAGGAGTACATCCCTTCGGCGTAGCGGTCGTTGTAAAGGGGGGTCACCCCCAGGCCGGCCAGGCGCTCCTCCAGGAGCTCCCGGTTGTGGCCGGTCACCGCGAAAATCCTCTCCGCGCCCCCCTCCCTCATCAGCCGGACTATCCGGTCTATCAGGAGTTCCCCCCCCACGGGACAGAGGGGCTTGAACCGGTTCATCCGCCGGGAGAATCCCCCCGCCAGGATGACCCCGTCGGGCTTCTCAATCACCGTCCCGCTCCGGCATCCGACGTTTCTCGATCAGCTGGGCCAGGATGCTCACGGCGATCTCCTCCGGGGTTTCCGAGGCGATGGGAAGGCCTATGGGGGCGGTGACCCGGGCCAGATCCCCGTCGGAGAAGCCCCGCTGGCGCAGGGAATCGTTTATGAAGGCGATCTTGCGGCGGCTCCCCATCATTCCGATATAGGCCGCGTCGGTTTTCAGGGCCTGCTCCAGCACGTCCCGGTCATAGCGATGGCCCCGGGTCATGATGACGACGAAGGTCCGCTTTCCCCGCTCCAGGGCGGAGAAGGCATCGACGTACTCCGGCCGCAGGAGAACCTCCCGGGCATGGGGGAAGCGCTTCGGATCGGCGAATTCCGAACGATCCTCCACCACCACCGTATCGAAACCGGCGAAATCGGCCAGCCAGGCGGTCTTCTCCCCCACGTGGCCACCGCCGCAGATGTACACGCACCAGCCCCGCTCCAGGGCTTCGGCCATGAGGAACTTTCCCTCCTTCTCCCCGGTCCGAAGGTAATCGGGATGATCCGCCAGGAGAGGGGCCAGTTCCCCCCCCTCCGGTGGGGCCCATAGGGAAAGAGCCGTCTTCAATTCCCCACCGGCCCGTTCAACCCGGGTGATCAGATAGCCCCGGTCCGCCCGGAGGAAAAGGTCCCCCAGGGATTTCCCGGACCCGTCCAGCCCCTGTATCAGCACGTCCGCCCGGCCGCCGCAGGTCATGTCCGTATCGTCGGCGGACTTCCCATCCAGCAGGAACCGTCTGATCCGGCTTTCCCCCCTTTCCAGGCATACCCGGGCTTCCCCTATCACTTCCGATTCGATCTTGCCGCCACCCACCGTGCCCAGGGCCGTACCGTCCGCCCGCACGAGCATCTTGGAACCCGCCCCCCGGGGGGTGGAACCTTCGCTTTCCAGCACCGTGGCCAGGGCGAATCTTTCCTTTTTCCGACAGAGCGCCGCCGCTTCTTTCATCAGATCCTTCATGCTCCCCATTATAGGCCTTTTGGGAAAAGAGGCAACCATTTCGGACCACGGGGGTGAGTGCTGCGCCGGCGGGAAGAGGGAATAATCTTTTTTTGACTTGGGAAAAATCCGTTTATGCTTTACATTAGTAGAAACAAAAGGAAGTAAGGAAGTCATTCCATGGTCAAACACGTGGTCATCATGGCGGGGGGAGCGGGCAAACGGCTCTGGCCCGCCTCCAACAGGGAAACCCCCAAACAGCTGCTGGAACTGAACAGGGGGAAATCCCTTCTCTACGGAACCCTGGAAAGGGCCTTCGCCCTGGATGTGGAAGGGCGCGTCATCATCGTCACCCATCAGAGCCAGGTGGAGGGTTGCGTCGCCGCCTGCCGGGATTTCTCCGGGGAACAGCGAAGGAAAGTCCTCATCCTGGCCGAGCCGGTGGCCCGCAATACGGCCCCCGCCCTGGCATTGGCCGCCCGGTGGATCGAATTCAACGGTTCCCCCGACGATACGGTTCTCGTGCTGGCCGCGGACCATCTCATCTCCCCGGTGGAGGCCTTCGCCCGGGACGTGGAAACCGCCTCCCTTCCCGCGTCCCGGGGGTTCCTGGTCACCTTCGGCATCATCCCCACCTTCCCCTCCACCGGCTACGGCTACGTGGAATCCTCCGTTGGGGACGATCCGGTAAGGGACGTGCTCTCCTTCCGGGAGAAGCCTGACCGGTCCCGGGCGGAGGAATTCCTCGCCCGGGGCAACTACTTCTGGAATTCGGGCATGTTCGCCTACTCGGTAAAAACATTCCTGGAGGAACTGGCCTCCTCTTCCCCGGACATCGCGGGCCCCTTCGCCGAACTGGAGGCCTCCTCCTTCCCCCTGGAGGTGCGGGAGGGGGTGCAGGTCCCCTCCGGGCTGGCCGCCGTGGAAAGGGTCTACAAGAAAACCGCCGCCGATTCGGTGGACTACGCGGTCATGGAGAAGAGCCGCCGCATCAAGGTCGTCCCCGCCACCATGGGATGGAACGACGTGGGCAGCTGGGACGTGATCGCCGAAGAGAGCCTGACTCTCCCTCCTGACATTCTGGGAGAGGCGGACGGTTCCAACTACGTCTACAGCGATCTGCCCGTGGCCCTCTGCGGCGTGAAGGATTTGATTGTGGTAATCAAGAACGGGGCGGTCCTGATCTGCCGGAAGGGGGAGAGCCAGCTGGTGAAGAACGTGGTGGACTCCCTCAGGGAAACCGGCCGGGACGAACTTCTTTGAAACCCCTCCTCGGCCTCTCCCTTCTCCTTCTTCTCTCCCTGTCCGGCTGCCGGATAAACTATGCCCTGGCCGGTGGGGAGGAAGACGAATCGATACCCGACATTTATATGGAGGGGCTGACCCAGATCCAGACCTCCGAGGGAAGCAACGCGGTGGTCATCACCGCGGACAGGGCCTCCCTCTTCTCCGAGGAGGGGGAAACCATTTTCCACTCCCTGGAATTCCGGGAAACCGGCCGGGACGGGAGCCTCTTGCGACGCGGCACCGCCGGACAGGTCCGTCTGATGGACAACGACGACGCGGATCTCTCCGGGGGGGTCATGATCGAATCCTTCGAGGACGACGTGGCCATCGAAGGGGACGCCTTCTCCTGGAAGGACAAGAAACAATACCTCTCCGCCCCGGAGGAGAGCACCGTCCGCATGGTGCGCCAGGATAAAACGGAAATCGCCGGCTCCGGCTTCCATGCGGACTTCCGGCTGAACGAAATCGGCTTTGACAGGTCCGTCCGGGGGGTAATCACCGTTGAAGACTAGGGGAATGGTTCTTCTTCTGCTTTCCGGGGCCCTTCTCTTCGGGGAGACCTACTCCTTCTCCGGGGACCGCTCCTTCACGGTCATGCGGGAGGGGGAGGAGGTCACCACCATAGAGGGGAATGTGGTCATAATCTCCGAATCCAAGGAGATCTATGCGGACAGCATCGCCATAAAGGGCATGGAGGATCCGGATTTCTCCGGTGCCGGCGAGGTGCGGGTCCTCGATCTGGACCGGGGGCTGGAGCTCAAATCCAGGGAGTTCTCCTACTCCTCCGCGTCGGGGGTCCTCCGGGCCCGGGGGGATGTGCGCATGGAGGACCGGGAGAAGGATCTCTTCATCCGCTGCCAGATCCTGAATGTGATGGAGGAGAAGGACCAGGTGGCCATGGAGATCGGGGTGCGCCTGTTCAAGGACGATATTATCTGCCGCAGCCAGTATGCCCTGTACATAAGGGGGGAGAACCTGCTGGAACTGACCGGCTTTCCCGTGGTATATAAGGGGGAGGACCAGTACCGGGCCGACCGGATCCGGGTGAATCTGGACACCGACGAGATTACCATGACCGGGCGCATAGAGGGTTCCCTGCTCACTTCGGAAAAGAGTGAGACCGCCCCTCCCGCCCCCGGAGAGGAAGAGAGTGGCAGTGGAAACGAATGATGGGGGACCGCGCCTCCGGGTCGAGGGGCTGAAGAAAGTCTTCCGCAGAAAGGTCGCCGTCCGGGATGTCTCCTTTTCCATGGGAGAGGGGGAAGTCGTCGGACTCTTGGGGCCCAACGGGGCGGGGAAAACCACCTCCTTTTATATGGTGGTGGGTTTCATAAGGCCCACCTCCGGGCGGATCTACCTGAACGGGACGGATATCACCGCCATGCCCATGTACCGCCGGGCCCGTATGGGGATCTCCTATCTGCCCCAGGAACCCTCCGTCTTCAGCAAACTGACCGTGGAGAAGAACATATGGGCGGCACTCGAAGCCCGGAGCGACATCTCCACGGGGGAGAAAAGGGACCGGCTGGAACATCTCATTGCCGATCTGGGGGTGGAGAAGGTGAGGAAGCAGAAGGCCTACACCCTGTCCGGGGGAGAACGGCGGCGGACCGAGATCGCCCGCTCCCTGGCCATGGATCCCCAGTTCCTCCTCCTGGACGAGCCCTTTGCGGGAATCGATCCCATCGCCGTTTACGAGATCAAAAAAATCGTCTCCCACCTCTCCGACCGGGGCATCGGGGTGCTGATAACCGATCATAATGTGCGGGATACCTTGGAAATTACGGACAGATCCTATATAATGAACCTCGGAGAAATCGTGGTGAGCGGTTCCCATAGGGAACTGGTTAACAGCGAGCTGGCCCGGGAGATCTATCTGGGTGATAATTTCTCCATGTAAAAAGGGAGATAAAAGGTACCGTGCAATCCCAGAAGATCGTTCTGACCCAGGAACAGAAACTCAAGCTCTCCCCCCAGCTGTTCCAGTCCATACAGCTCATGGCCCTTCCCCTGGTCGATCTTCAGCAGCGCATCCGGGAAGAGGTGGACAAGAACCCCGCCCTGGAGGTCGCCCGGGAGAAGGGGGAGGTCTCCATGGCGGACATGGAGTCCGGCCCCGCCCAGGACAGGGCCTCCCAGGATTACGATCCCTTTGAAAACTCCTCCGACCCGGGTTACGAGCCCAGTCTCACCAGCTACACCGATACGGGGGAGGACACGAAGCGCCAGTTCCTGGAAGGGGCGGTCTCCCGGGGCAAGACCCTGCAGGAGCACCTGGAGGAGCAGCTCCACCTGATGAAGGGCTTCTCCGAACGGGAGTACGACCTGGCCTACAGCCTCATCCACAATCTGGACGAGAACGGCTTCCACCGGGAGAGCCCCCTGGTCCTGGCCGAAGGGGACGAGGCCCTCCTGGACCGGGTGCTGCCCCGGATGCAGCATCTGGACCCCCCGGGCTGCTGCACCGCCGACGTGATGGAGTCTCTCCAGGTCCAGGCGGGGCACCGGAGCGACGGCCCCTCGGATATCATCACCTTCCTCCAGGAGATCGTTCCCCGCCTGCGCGATGAGAAGCACGAGGCCCTGCTCAAGGCATCCGCTCTGACCGAGGAGGAGTTCCAGGAACACCTCGATTACATCCGTACCCTGACCCCCTTCCCGGGGCGGCTCTACTCCAGCGACACCCTCTCCTACATCATTCCGGACCTGCAGGTCAAGAAGGAGGGGGAGGAGCTGGTCATCTACCTGAACGACAGCCCCATCCCGGAGCTGCGGGTGAACAGCTACTTCGAAGAGCTCGACGGGCTCAAGGGGCAGCAGAAGGAGGTCCGCCAGTTCGTGGGCTCCCATGTCAAGGACGCCCGGTGGTTCATCAACAGCCTGGAACAGCGGAACCGGACCCTGCTCCGGGCGGCCCGGGCCATCGTGGAGCACCAGCGGGAGTTCTTCCACAAGGGGGTCAAGGCCCTGGCCCCCCTGACCCTCAAGGACATCGCCGCCGAAATCGACGTGCACGAGGCCACCGTGTCCCGGATCACCACCAACAAATACGTTCAGACCGAGTGGGGCATCTTCGAACTCAAATATTTTTTTACCAATTCCATCTCCGGCACGGGCTCCTCCGGATCCTCCTATTCCCGGGAGGCGGTCAAGGAGATCATCCGGGAGATCATCGAGGCGAACGGGGATTCTAAACGACTCTCCGATCAGAAAATATCCGATCTCCTCGCCGAACGGGGGATCAACATCGCCCGGCGGACCGCCGCGAAATACCGCAAGGAACTGGACATCGACTCCTCCTACCGCCGCTGATCCCCCCGGGTCTTCCGGTCATATTTAATTGAATTTCATCAAATAGGGCATTATACTGTAAGTATAAAAAAGAGCCGCCGGGAGAGATTTTTTCTGTGCGGACAAATCAGGAGGTCTCATATGACAGTAGAGATTAAGGGTGTTCACAATTATCATGTAAGCGACAAGACACAGGAATACCTGGACAAGAAATTGAATCGGATATCTACTTTTGAGGATTTGATTCAGGACCTTCATGTCAGCATTACCAGGGAGCAGAATCAGGAGTATAAGGTTTCCGCCGATATCCATTACCGGTGGGGCACCATGGCCCATGTGACCGTGGACGACAGGGATCTATACAAGGCCATTGACACATGCTTTGACAAGATCGATCACAAGACTTCCAAGGAAAAGGAAAAAATTAAGGAACATTAGATCATTAGAAAAAACTATGATATAATTGGGGTGTGATGAAGAGATTCACCGTACTTGATCTTCTGGAACTTGATCTTAAACCGCCCCGAAATCTTGACCTTAAATGCATCTGCGCACGCAAAGGTCTTGTAAGGGAGATCCCTCTGCCCGAGATCAACCGTCCCGGGCTGGCTCTGAGCGGCTTTTTCGAGCTCTTCGTCGGCCAGAGGCTTCAGGTCTTCGGTCAGGGGGAATTCGCCTACCTTCAGAAACTGGAGGGGGAGGGGAACTTCGAATACGTGGAGAAATTCTTCTCCATCAACCCTCCCTGCTGCATCTTCAGCCACAGTCTGACCCCGAGCGAACGCTTCAGGAATCTGGCGGAGGAATACGGGGTGGCCACCCTTCAGACATCCCTGGAATCCTCCGATTTCTCCGTTCGCCTCATCCAGGTCCTCAGCGATATCTTCGCCCCCCAGAAGACCCTCCACGGGGTCTTCGTCGAGGTTCACGGCACGGGGGTCCTCATCACCGGGGAGAGCGGGGTCGGCAAGAGCGAGACCGCCCTGGAACTCATCGCCCGGGGGAACAGGCTCATCGCCGACGACGCGGTGCTCATCAAGAGGCTCAACGGTAACATGCTCATGGGGTACTCCACCAACCCGGCCATGTCCTCCCACATGGAGATCCGGGGCATGGGCATCGTCAATGTGGCCCAGGTCTTCGGGATAGGGGCGGTGAAGGAGCAGAAGCAGCTGGAGATCGTGGTGAATCTGGAGGATTGGGATTCGAACAAATCCTACGACCGGATGGGCACGAAGGGGGAGACGGTGAATATCCTGGGGGTTAACGTACCCAGCATCACCATCCCCATAAAGCCGGGGCGGAACATCCCCATCATCATCGAGACGGCGGTATTGAACGAGCGACTCAAGCAGAGGGGCTATTTCGCCGCCCGGGAGTTCAATAAGGATATCATACAATGGCTGGAGAGCGAGAACGCCCGAAAGCTCTATTTTGATAATTTCGGATAATAAAAAGATCTTTGTGAGACAGGACAGGTAATGGTAAAACAGGACGTAATAATTAAGAACAGAGCCGGGCTTCATGCGCGACCCGCATCCATGATTGTGCAGACCGCTTCGAAATTCTCATCCAATATCTATATCCACAAGGACGACATACAGGTTAACGCCAAATCGATCATGAATTTGCTTACCCTGGGGGGGGCTTACAAAACGGAGCTCCTCATCTCGGTGGAAGGGGAGGATGAACAGGCGGCCCTCGACGCCATCGTCGCCCTTTTCGAGTCGAAATTCGAGGAGTAGGGCTCTCTGAACAGGTTTGATAATACCAGGGTCCGTTCCTTTAACACGGCCCTGATAGTATCCCTTATCCTCACTATTCTGTTTTTTCTGACCTTCGGAAGGCTCCTTACCGGGATCATCCAATACGGGCCGGGCTTTATCAGCGGGGGCATCATTTTCGTCCTGTGCCTGGTCCTCTCCCTGCTGCTCATCATGCTGGGAACCCACGTGTACACCTTTTTCTACGCCCGGAAAGAGGGGATCCGCCTCCAGATCCACCTGGTCCTGGTTTTTCTGGTGCTCGTGCTCTGCGCTTCGGTGCCCCAGAGCCTTCTGGCCATTAACGTGATTCAGGGAATCATGGATTTCTGGGTGGGGGACGAGCTGGAAAAAACCCTGGAGGACAGTTCCGACTTCATTCTGGCCTACTACGGTTCGGTCAGCGACAATCTCTATAATCTGGGCCGGAGCCCCTGGCTGGAGAGGCGGATGGCCGGGTACGGGGGGGAGGGCAGCTTCCCCTGGGAGGAACTGAGCAGCCTGAACTACTACGTGGATACGGTACAGGTCTTCACCCCCGAAGGGGAGGACCTCTACGGGGAGGGGGACTACGCCGTGGAGAGGTCCTTCATGGAGTCCTATGCCAACAGCTATCTCCCCGTGCGGACCCAGAACGGGAGGATCCTCCTCAGCTACATCCGCCGCCAGGACGGGGTCAGCCTGGTTCTGACCACCTCCCTCATCCCGGGCACCGCCGATATCGGCCGCAAGCTTGACGAGCAGCTGGACCGGCTTCTCTCCTACAATCAGTACCAGCAGGACAGCCTGCGCTGGAAACTCTACTTCCTCGTCTTCTTCGTGCTGCCCATTCTGCTCATCTCCACCAATCTGGCCATCCTCTTCGCCCGGAATCTCATCCGTCCCATTCAGGAGCTGGGCCACGCCCTGCGCAAGGTCACCGAGGGGGACTACTCCTACCGGATCTCCCAGGACGAATTCGGCATGTACGATTTTTACGTGGACATCTTCAACGAGATGATCGACGAGCTGAACAGCTCCCGCTCCGAGCTGGTGCAGACCGAGAAGATCGGAGTCTGGCGGGACATCGCCCAGAGGCTGGCCCACGAGATCCGCAACCCCCTCACCCCGATCAAGCTGAACGCCCAGAGGATCCTCCTCAAGGCCGCCGAAATGGACGAGGAGGTGCAGAACTACCTGCTCACCCCCATGAACCGCATTCTCAAGGAGGTGGACGAGCTGGACCTCCTCCTCCGGGAATTCCGGGAGTTCGCCGGGCAGAGGGCCCCGGTCCTTCAGAAGATCCTCCTCACCCCCCTGGTGGAGGAGGTCTGGGACAGCTACGGGAGGGAGACGGACGACGTGATCTTCTCCCTCCACGACGAGGAGGCGGAAAGGATTATCCTGGGGGACCCCTCCCAGCTCAAGCAGGTCTTCCGCAACATCTTCTCCAACGCCCTGGACGCCATGGACTACCGGGGCCGGCTCTCGGTGCGCATCTCCACCATCATCAAGGGAACCGCCGGCTTCTGCCGGGTGGCCATCCGGGACTGGGGAAGGGGCATCGACCAGGAGACTCTGACCCATATCTTCGAGCCCTACTACACGACCCGGAAGAACGGAACCGGCCTGGGGCTTCCCATCGTGGAAAGAATCGTGACCGATCACAAGGGCCGTATCTGGGTGGAATCCTCCCCCGGGGAAGGTACGGTATTCTATATTGACATGCCCATGGGGAGGGAATCGTGAAATCGCAACAGGCAAATCTGCTCATCATCGACGATGAGGACTCTATAAGGGACACGCTCCGGGAGATTCTGGAGGACGAGGGCTACCGGGTCTACTGCGCCGAAGACGGCCCGGAGGGCCTGGCCATACTCCGGGACAACAGCATTGACGTCGTTTTCCTGGACGTGTGGCTTCCCCGCCGGGGGGGCATCGACGTCCTGGGGGACATCAAGCAGGAGAAGGCCGATACGGAGGTCATCATCATCTCCGGACACGCCAACGTGGATATCGCCGTCAAGGCCATCAAGCTGGGGGCCTACGACTTTCTGGAGAAGCCCCTGGATATCGGGAGGGTCCTGACCCTGGCCAGCAAGGCGGCGGAGCTGAAGAAACTCAAGACCGAGAACCGCTCCCTCAAGAGCCGCCTGGAGGTGAGCGAGAAGGTGGAGCTGATCGGGGAGTCGGCGGAGATCCACCGGATAAGGAAGATCATCCTCCAGGGGGCGCCCTCGGACTCGCGCATCCTCATCCTGGGGGAGAACGGCACGGGCAAGGAGCTCATCGCCCGCATGATCCACCAGAACAGCCCCCGGGTGGAGGGGCCCTTCATCGAAGTGAACTGCGCCGCCATTCCGGACAATCTCATAGAGAGCGAACTCTTCGGCCATGAGAAGGGGGCCTTCACCGGGGCGGTGGGCCGGAAGAAGGGGAAATTCGAGCTCGCCGACGGGGGCACCCTTTTCCTGGACGAGGTGGCCGACATGTCCCTCAACGCCCAGGCCAAGGTGCTCCGGGCCATCCAGGAGATGGTTTTCGAACGGGTGGGCGGGGAGGAATCCATCCGGGTGGACGTTCGCATCGTGGCGGCCACCAACAAGGATATCCGCCAGGAGGTGGAGGAGGGCCGGTTCCGGGAGGACCTCTACTTCCGCCTGAGCGTCATTCCCATCAACGTGCCCCCCCTGAGCCAGAGGACCGGAGACGTGGTCCTCCTCCTGGAGCACTTCCTGAACCAGTTCTCCGCCGGGAAGAGAAATTTCGACGGGGAGGCCCTGGAGGAGCTCTCCCGGTACGACTGGCCGGGCAACATCCGGGAGCTGAGGAACTTCGTGGAGCGGATCAACGTCATGAGCGACGAGAACCCCATCGGCATGGGGGCGGTGAAGTCCTTCCTGCACCGCTTTGAGGAGTCCTCCCGCAAATCCTCCGCCCTGGGGGAATTCAGCGCCATGAAGCTGAGCGAGGCCCGGGACGAGTTCGAGCGGCAGATGATCATTGAAAAGCTGGAGGAAAACGGGTACAATGTCTCCCGTACGGCCGGCGTGCTGGGTCTGTACCCGGGCAACCTGCACAACAAAATAAAGAAATACGGGATTGATATAAAGAAATGAAGCAGATGACCTCCCGCCAGAAAGAAATTTACCGGTTCCTCGAGGATTTTATAGAGCGGGAGGGATATTCCCCCTCCATAAGGGAAGTGGGGGAGCACTTCGGCATGTCCCCCATGGGGGCCAGGGACCATCTGCAGGCCCTGGAGAAGAAGGGGTTCATCCAGAGCGGGGCCAATACCTCCCGCTCCATCGTCCTGAGCCGGGGGCGGGATGAGGAGATCCTGGAAGTGCCCATCCTGGGCCATGTGGCCGCCGGCGTGCCCCTTCTGGCTGAGGAAAATCTGAACGGATCGGTCAAGCTGCCCTCCTCCCTCTTCTCCCAGTCCGATCTCTTCGCCCTCTACGTGGAGGGGGACAGCATGACCGGGGCGGGTATCTTCGAGGGGGACCTGGCCATACTCCACCGGCAGGAGCAGGCGGAAAACGGCCAGATCGTAGTGGCCATGGTGGAAGAGGCGGTCACCCTCAAGAAATTCTACCGGGAGAAGAGCCGCGTCCGGCTTCAGGCGGAGAACCCCGCCTATACCCCCATCTACGCCAGCGATATCCGCATCCTGGGCCGTCTGGTCCATCTGATCCGCAACTACGAGTAGCCATGGAACGGATTCATCTTCTTATGGGTCCCGAGGAGGGACAGAAGAAAGCCCATATCGAAGCCCTGAGGGCGCAGCTGACGAAGGATCTGGGGGAGGAGCCGGAGAACTACCGCTTTTACCCCGACGAGAGGGATATCTCGGAGGTCCTGTCCATCGTGGCCAACGGCTCCCTCTTCGCCCCCCACCGCTTCGTCCTCCTCCTGGACGTGGACGCCTATAAGGGGAACCAGCAGAAGAGTCTCATCGAGTACATAGCCAGCCCCGCCGGGGACGCCACCCTGGTCCTGGTGACGGACAAGACCAGCGTGGACAAGAAACTCGATTCCGCCGTCCCCAAGGGGGGGAAGAAGGTCTTCTGGGAGCTCTTTGAACGGGACAAGAAAAGCTGGGTCTTCCAGTTCTTCCGGGAGAGGAGAATGACCATTGAGGCGGAGGCGGTGGACGACCTTCTGGAGATGGTTGAGAACAATACGGAGGAGCTCAAAAAGGCCTGCTCGGTACTGAATTTCTACTTTGCCGAAGGGGCGGTCATCGGGACCGACGACGTGGACCGGATCCTTTACCACAGCAAGGAGGAGAGCGTCTTTACCCTCTTTGACAAGATTACGGGTAGGGACCTGGAGGGCGCCCTGGACGTCTACGCCAAGATCCGCCTCTCCTCGGGAGGGGACATGGTCCAGATCCTGGGGGGGCTCACCTGGCAGATCCGCAAGCTCCTGGATCTGGCCCTTCTCCTGGAGGGCGGCACCGGACCGAACCAGGCCTTTGCCGAGCTCAAGCTATTCGGAAAGAAGAGGCAGGCCCAGTTCCTGGCGGGCACGAGGAAGTTCTCCTCCGCCGAACTGCAGCGGGCCGTCTCCCTTCTGGCGGAATTCGACGGGAAGGCCCGTTCCGTGAAAAAGGAGATGCAGGAACCCATGATGGATATTTTTCTCTTTGAGCTGATGCGCTCCTGACCTCAGCCCTCCGGGGCGGGGGCGGCTGATTGGTCCTCTTCCGTATCGTAGTGGAGGATGCGCAGGGTCTCCGTCGCCTGGCGGTGGCTGATTTTCACGTACAGGGTATTCTTCGTCTCATCGTAGAGCCAGCCGTCGGAGTAGCGCTGGAAGCTCCGGTCGCTCTTCCAGCGGATGCCGTGCATCTGGAGCTCCGTGAAGGGGGGCACGCCCCGGATGATGAAATGATGCTCCGAGCCGATGGGGAAGTCCACGTTGACCACCGTCTCCCGGGGGGTGCTCTTCACGGTGAGCTTGGAGGAGGCCGTGTAGGCCCAGGCCCCCGCACCCAGCTGGGTCCGCAGGCTGATCCGGCGGGGATTGTAGGCCGACTCGTTCAGGAGGACGTAAATCTCCTCCGGTGCGATGGATCCCTCCGTCTCCGGTTCACCCTTGTCGTTGTAGAGAATCTTTTCGGGAAGGTACCCGTCTATGTCGCTGTATTTGAGGCAGGAGAGGATGTACTTCCATCCCGAGGCGAGGAGTTCGTCGTCGTTCAAAAGGTCGGAATAGCGGATGAGCAGATCCCCGAAGCGGAGGGTCGGCTCTATCTCCGCGATGCCCTGGTCGTTGAATAGGAGAAGGTCGTCCTTGATCCAGAAGGTCCGGGACTGGAGGATCTCTATGATCCGGGCGGTGTTCCCCGCGCCGCTCCGGTCGGGAAATTTCTTCTGGTACTCCAGCTCTATGGCCAGCCGCCCCAGAAGGGAGCCGAACTCCTCGTCGCTCTTGAGCCCGTTGAGGGCGAACTGGAAGAGCTTGTCCGTATCCCGGTAAAGGTCCATCTGGGAGTCGAAGAATTCCACCAGGCCCCTCTGGTTCAGGAGTTCCCCCTTGCCCTGGGCCAGGTCGGTCTTGTAGGTGCCCGTCCTGCGCCAGTCGTCCACCATGAGGGCGTTTCCCTTGTTCACCACGTCGTCGAAGAAGGGGGAGGTGTAGACCGTCATCTGGGAGGACTGGCGGGAGACGCCGTTCAGAAGCATGGAGACAGCGCTGTTGTACTGCCCCTTGGATATGGCCCCCACCACAAAGGCGACCAGGCCGTCCTCGGAGAAGTAGGTGGTGCCCTCCCCGTCGGGGCGGGTTATCAGCCCGGTGCGCGTGTCCAGATGGTTCTGCAGGGAGAGGCTGACCCGGTCCATGAACTGACCCAGGGAGGTGCGGTAGATCATGCTGTTCAGCAGGGCCCCCTCCTTTTCGTACCAGTCGGCCAGGCTCCGCCCCGTTCCGGAGAGGGTTTCCTCCAGGACGATGCTCTTGATGATGTTATTGGAGACGTTCAGGAAAACCCTTTTGTTCTCCAGGTCCATGACCGTGTCCGAGGGGATGGTGATGTAGTAGTTCTCCTCCCCCCGGGAGAGCTTGTACAGGTCGCTGTTCTCCTCCCGGATAAGGGAGAAGCCGGGCACGGTGCCCGCGGGAAGGGTCACCTCGTTGATGGGGGGAATGGTGAGGGGAAGATTCGGCAAAAGGGTAACCTTTTTGCTGTGGATATCCGATATAAAGATAAGAGACACGTCCTTATCGAAATTCACGGTGATCCTGTCGTTTTCGGCGGCATAATCCTGCAGTACGAGGGAATGGTTTATCCCGTCGCTCGTGGTGATGACCAGCTGGGAGAGGGTGCTGAACGTGAATTCCATGCCGTTAAAGGAGATGGCGAGATTTTTCGTCTTAACCGGAGAGAGCAGGGAACCCGTGGTCCGGCGGCCGATATAGCTTATATTGCCCACGATGCCGCTGAACCGTTCGAGTTTGATGAAGTGCAGTGTCAGGAAATAGAGAGAAACAAGGATGAGCAGCAGGGGTGCAAGCAGAAACTTTCTGGGAATGCCGGTTTTCATTGCTCCCATAGTACCCCATGCGCCGCAAATATTCAACCGGATGAGGGTCCCCCGCCGGTTGCTCCGGATCCGTTTCCGGGGTATAGTGGGCGGACTGACATCGGGTCTCTCGGAGGAGTAAATAATATGTCTCGAATCATCCCCTTTCCCCTGCTCGTGGTCTTCCTTTTCACGGGCTGCCTTTCCCAGTCCCCCTCCGTCTCATCCACGGACAAGCCGGATCCCCGCCCCGCCGCTGCCATGGAGGAACCCGCCGGCTGGACCGCCCGGCTGGATGAGCTCCAGTCCCTGGGGGATACGGCGGGCATGCTGGCCCTGCTGGAGGATCATCGGGACGAACTGGACGGGGAAAGGAATATCCTCTTACTCTCCCTCCTCATCGCCGATGCCCGGCTGGACGAGGCGGACGATCTGGCGGCCCGTCTCCTGGAGGAGATGCCCGATTCGGTGAGCGTCCTTTATATGAACGCCCTGCTCCGGGACAGCGAAGGGCGGGACGAAGAGTCGGCCGATCTCATAAAACGGGCCTACGCCCTGGACAAGGGCGATCCGGACGTGAACCTTTTCCTGGCGGAGATGGAGCTGCGAAAGAAGAACTACGTCAAGGCGGGGGAGTACCTGAACGTGGTGCTGGAGAGGGAGCCGGACAATTTCTCCGCCCTCGTCTCCAAGGCGGACGTGCTTATGCACATGGGCCAGGGCAACGACGATCTGAACAAGAAATTCCTCACCGACGCGGTGAAGGTCCTGGACCGGGTGGAGCAGATCGCCCCGGACTACGTCTACACCTACGTGGACCGCTCCCGGGCCCTGGCCGTGCTGGGTGAGACCTCCCGGGCCATGAAGGATCTGAACAAAGCGGTGGAGCTGGAACCGGACGTGGAGTGGCACTACCTGGACCGGATCGTCCTGAACCTCAAGTACTTCGGATGGATGGACAGGGCCCTGGAGGATGTGAAATCCCTGGAAGCCATCAATCCGGACAACCTCTTCGCCCATATCTATGCCGCGGGCATCTACGACGATCTGGGGGAGTACGACAAGGCCCTGGGCTACTACGAAAAGGTTATGGCCGCCCGCCCCGATTACGCCTTTACCTACGAGGGGGCGGGAAAGATCTACTACATGAACGGGGACTGGGCCCTAGCGGAGACCTGTTTTCTCAAAGCCTATCAATTGATTTATCCCTATGAAGGTTATATACTGATGGCGGCCCTGGCCATGAAGCACCAGGGGGCCAACGGCCGCGCCAGAAAGCTCCTGGAGGAGAGCATCTCCTCCGTGGACAGGGAAACGCTCATGTACGAGATCTTCCGCTACGTCAAGGACGGGGGATCGGATTTCTTCATCACCGGGGAGATCGCGAAGCAGACCGACCTGGCCGCCCGGAACAAGGGCTGGTTCTACGTGGGGGAGATGTACCTTCTGCAGGACGCCCCCCGGTCGGCCCAGGCGGCCTTCCTGAATCTGAGCGAAGAGAAGGATTCCTTCGAGGCCGACATCGCCAACTGGCACAACAGAGGAGTAGACGAGTAGATGGGACATATCACCGTTCGGAACGAATCGGACACCGTAAACAGAATACTGCTGGATGACAGGGAAATCGTTCTGATCGGAACCGCCCATATATCCGCCGAGAGCGCCCAGCAGGTGCGCCTGGCCATAGAGGAGGAGAGTCCGGACCACGTCTCCATCGAGCTGGATTCGGGCCGCTTCAAAACCCTGGAGGAGGGGAATTCCCTCAAAAATATGGACCTGTCGAAGATTTTCCGGGAGGGGAAGGGGTTCCTCGTCCTGGCCAATCTGGTCCTGAGCTCCTTCCAGCAGAAGATGGGGGCCGAACTGGGAACCAAATCGGGGGACGAGATGCGGGCCGCCCTGGAGGTGGCCCGGGAAAAGGGCATTCCCTTCTCCTTTGACGACCGGCCCATCCAGACGACCCTGCAGCGGGCCTGGGCCAAGTGCAACCTGTGGAACAAACTAAAGCTGCTTTCCGTTCTTATCTCCAGCGCCTTCACCAACGAAAAGATCAGCGAGGAGGAGCTGGAGGAGCTTAAGAAGAGCAGCGCCATAGAGAACATGATGGGGGAGCTGGCCGATTTCCTTCCCCCGGTCAAGGAAGTGCTCATCGACGAAAGGGACCAGTACCTGGCCACGAACATTTTCAAATCCCCGGGCAGGAAGACCCTGGCCGTCATAGGCGCGGGACACGCCCCGGGGCTCATAGGCTGGCTGGAGAGACTGGCAGAAGGGTCCGCCTCCGACTCCCTGGAGGAGATCTCCTCCATCCCCCCCAAAAGGGCGGGGGCGAAGATCCTCCCCTGGGTCATCCCCGTCATCATCCTGGGGCTCTTCGTCCTGGGGGGCCTGCGGGGGATGGACACCCTCAAATCCATGGGCCTCGCCTGGATACTGGGAAACGGCATCTGCGCCGCCATCGGCTCCCTCATCGCCCTGGCCCGGCCCCAGACGATACTCATCTCCTTCATCGCCGCCCCCATCACCTCCCTGAACCCCACCATCGGGGTCGGCTTCGTCACCGGGCTTCTGGAGTACTGGTTCCGCAAGCCCAAGGTGCGGGATCTGGAGAACCTTTCCAGGGATACGGGCTCCCTCGGGGGCTGGTACCGGAACCGGGTGACCCGGGTGCTTCTGGTCTTCTTCCTCTCCAGCCTGGGCAGTTCCATAGGGACCTTCTGGGCGGGGGCGCGCATCGCCATGATCTTCGCGGGCTGACAGATGGTCCTGGTCAGCGGGATCCTGCTCTTCTTCCTCCGCTACTTCCTCCTCTTCTTCATCGGGACCGTTTCGGGATGGTTCCTGGAACTGATCTGGCGGCGCTACTTCGGGGAGCGCAAGAGGTGGATCAACCCGGGGTTCCTGAACGGCCCCTGGCTGCCCCTGTACGGCTTCGGCTGCATCGTCCTCTATCTGCTCTGCCTCCCCGGCTGGCCCCTTTACATCCAGGCCCCGGTCTTCCTGGTCCTGCTGACCGTCCTGGAGTATCTGGCCGGCCTCATCTTCATCGGACATTTCAAGATCAAGCTCTGGGATTATTCCAGAAACCGGGGCAATATCAAGGGGCTTATCTGCCCCCTCTACAGTTTCTTCTGGATGATCCTGGGGCTGGCCTTCTCCTACGGTGTCTTCCCCTATCTGGAAGACATGGTCCAGTTCCTCTACGCCCATCTGGAGATGTCCTTCTTCATCGGCATCTACGGGGGCCTGTTCTCCGTGGATCTCTGGCAGTCCTTCAACCTGGCCGTCCGGATCCGGAATTTCGTCCGGGAAACGGAAGAACGGTGGTCCATCGACTTCGAGAAGCTCAAGCTGGAGCTGCGGGACAGGGTCCAGGCGGGATTCATCAACCGCACCCGTTTCTTCCTGCCCTTCCACGGGGAGCTGGGCGGCACCCTGAGGGAGCAGCTGCGCCGGCACCGGGATAATCTGCCTAATCCCCTGACCCCCCTCCGCCGGGTACTGGAAAAACGAAAGAACAGGGATGTTTGAGGACCGGGAGCTGGCCGAAGCGGTTCGGGATATCCTGGAAAACCGGGAATTCCAGAGGCTCGGGGAGATTAATCACCACGGAAAGAGCATTCTGGACCACTCCCTCAAGGTCTGCGCCCTGTCCTGGAAACTGGCGGGGCGCCTGGGCTGGGACAGGATTTCCGCCGCCCGGGGGGCCCTGCTCCACGATTTCTTCCTCTACGACTGGAAGCACCCCCGCCCCGGATACGGGAGGCGTTTCTATGAATTCTGGAAGATGCACGGGTTCACCCATCCCGGAACGGCCCTGGATAACGCCTCCCTTCATTTTACCCTGAACCCTAAGGAGAGGGACATCATCGGGAGGCACATGTTTCCCCTGACGCCGGTGCCCCACCGCTACAAAGAGGGATGGCTGGTGAATTTCTGCGATAAATGGGTGTCCCTGGGGGAAATGATCAGATTTTGAGCTGATCCATGTCCAGCTCCGTATCCTCCATTCGCTTCATGAGAAACTGGCGGGAGTCCTCTACGCCCCGATTATAGAGCTCTTTGCCCATATGGTCGGTGAGAAAATCAAGGAGCAGTTCCGCTTTGAGAAGACCGATCTCCTGGTCCCACTCGTCGTCTATATAGGCGATGAGGCCGTCGATGAGGGATTTCTTTCTGTCCCTGTCCAGTTCCAGTGCCTTATTCTTCATGCAGACTCTCCTTGGGCGGTTCACCCTTTATCCAGGGGATACGTCCGAAATCCTTCACCGATGCCAGCCGGAGCAGCTGCGCCTCCCCCTCCGGAATCTGTCCCTTGCCCCGGGGCAGAACCATGGTGCGGTATCCCGTATCGGCGGCGGCCCGGACACGCCTTTCCATGTGGGAGACGCTCTGGATCTCCCCGGCCAGGGTCAGTTCCCCCAGGGCCAGCAGATCCCCGGGCAGGGTGAGGCCGGTGCGGGCGGAGAAGAGGGCCAGGGCCAGGGGAAGGTCCGCCCCGGTTTCGGTAATGCGCAGGCCCCGGGCCACGTTTATGTAGATATCCTGGTCGGAGAAGCGCAGGTTCCCGTGCTTCTCAAGAATGGCGGCGATGCGGGAGACCCGGTTCTGGTCCAGCCTGTCCGAATAGATGCGGGAGAGGCTTCCCTTTGCGGGAACTGTCAGGGCCTGGATCTCCACCAGGAGCACCCGGCTCCCCTCGTAGAGGGTGGCCGTGGCCGTGCCGGGAGGGGGCGGGCCGTCCCGGTGGACCAGAAAGAGGCCCGACGTGTCCCGCACCTCCTCCAGCCCCTCCGCCCCCATGCGGAAGAGACCCAGCTCGTCGGTGGAGCCGAAGCGGTTCTTCTGGGCCCGGAGCATCCGCAGGTCGCTTCCCGATTCCTCGAAATAGAGGACCGTGTCCACCAGATGTTCGATCGCCTTGGGGCCCGCGATGGATCCCTCCTTGGTCACATGGGCCACCAGGAAAAGCACCGCCCCCAGGGCCTTGGCCTGCTGGATCAGTTCGTAGCAGCAGAGCTTGAGCTGATTCACCGTTCCGGGAACGTCGCCGGCGGCGTCGGTCATGAGGGTCTGTATGGAGTCGATGATGACAAGGGCGGGCTTCTCCTCCGCCAGGACCGGAAGAATCTCCTCCAGGCGGGAGGTGGTGAGTACCAGGGGCTTGTCCAGATCGATTTTAAGGCGCCGCCCTCTCTGCTTGATCTGTTCCGCCGATTCCTCCCCGGAGACGTACAGAACGGTTCCCTCCGTCTTAACCCCCGCGGCCAGCTGAAGAAGAAGGGTGGACTTGCCGATCCCCGGTTCCCCCCCTATGAGGATGGAGGAGCCGGACATGATGCCCGAGCCCAGGAGCCGGTTCAGTTCGGGGTAACCGCTGTCTATGCGGACGTGGGAAGTTTCCTCCACCTCGGAGAGGCGCCGGACGGCACGGGTCCTTTCCCCCGGGGAGAGGGTGGGTCGGGAAGCCTTGCCCTCCCTGGGGGGATGGTATTCGGTGAAGCTGTTCCAGCTGCCGCAGGAGGGGCAGCGGCCCAGCCACTTCGGTTCGGTATGACCGCACTCCCGGCACAGGAACTGGGTCTTGTCCTTTGCCATGGAGGGGGGGCTACTCGATGGAGAGAAGCTGGATCTGGAAGACGAGCCAGCTGTTGGCGGGAATGATGCCCCCCACGGAACGGGAGCCGTAGGCCATGGCCGGGGGAATCACGATGGTACGGACTTCGCCGGTTTTCATATCCAGAATCGCTTCCAGCCAGCCGGGGATGACCGAATCGGTTCCGATTCTGATGCTGAAGGGCTGGTTCCGCTCCACGGAACTGTCAAAAACGGTTCCGTCGGTGAGCATCCCCGTATAGTGGACGGCCACCGTATTGCCCATTTTGGGTTTCTCCCCGAAACCCTCGTAGAGAACATAGTAGTAGATGCCGGACATGGTCTTATCGTATTCGGGCAGACTCCGGATGACGGACACCGTCTCGGGATAATCCGCTTCCAGAAGAACCAGTTCCCGCTCCCGGGCCGTCCGGTAACGGTTGGCGAAGGCCTCGTCGTCGATAGGGAAGGCCTCCGCTTCGGCCCCGCGCCGCAGGATGGACACGCTAATCAGGGTGTCGCCCTGTCTCAGGGCGGCGAGGACCTTCTCTCCGGAAACGAGTTTTCCGAAGGGGGTGTAGATCCTGTCCAGATAGGCGTCGCCCTGCCCCTTGGTAATGAAAAAGGAGGAACCGTTCGATTCGGTGGGAAGGCCGGTCATGACCAGGGTTCCCGGTTCCCCGCAGGTCAGGGTGAAATCCTGTTCCCGGGGCAGGGAGTAGCCCGGGTCCCCGGTCCCGTCGTTAAGGGGGTCGCCGGAGAAGAGGGCGTAGTTTTCAATATCCCGGTAGAAGGTGAGCCCGTCATAGAAATTCTGATTCTTCAGGACCTCCCGGGACAGGCTGTTCTCCGCCAGTCCCGCGAAGGAGGTCACCGTAAGGGGGGTATGGGTGTAGTCGAGTTCAAAAACCATTTCGCCCCGGGATGTTTCCATCACCCCGTAAAGACCCGGACCGAGGGTTTCCTGGTCCACCGCCGTCAGAGGCAGCAGAAGTGAGATCACCGCCGCTGCGAAAATTGTTAACCGCTTCACCTGATTCCCCTCCGGTTCCTACTGGAAATCCACCAGTTCTATTTCGAAAACAAGCCAGGTATCGGGGGGGATGACTCCGCCCGCACCGCGGCTGCCGTAGGCCATTTCGGGGGGGGACACGATGGTTCTCTTCTCCCCCTTCTTCATCTGGAGCAGGGTCAGGTCCCAGGCGGGAATGACCTGTCCGATGCCGACCTGGAATTCAAAGGGCTCGTTCCTGTCGTAGGAGGAGTCGAACTTCCGCCCGTCCAGAAAGGTTCCCTTGTAATGGGCTTTGACCAGGGCTCCCTTGGAGGGGACTTCGCCGGTGCCTTCCCTTTTGATCTCAAAGTAGACCCCGTTGCCGTCCTTCTGGATCCCGGGAAAGAGGGACTGGATTTTCGCCAGGGTTTCCTTGGCCTTCTCCGCCTTCTCCGCGGCCAGCTTCTCCTCGATCTCCCGGTTCAGTTTGTCAAAGGCTTCCTGCCCCGTGGCGAAGGCCTCCGCCCCGTCCCCCTTGCGGATGATGGTGACCGACTTGATCTCGTCGCCCTGCCTGACCGAGTCCACCACCTTCTGACCTTCCACCACGTGGCCGAAAATGGTATGGGCCCCGTCCAGATGGGGGGTGGGCACGTGGGTGATGAAGAACTGGCTGCCGTTCGTTCCCGCGCCGGCGTTGGCCATGGCCAGCTTGCCCGGGGCGTCGAATTTCAGGGCCGGATCGATCTCGTCGGCGAAGCGGTAACCGGGACCGCCGGTTCCGTTGCCCAGGGGGTCTCCGCCCTGGATCATGAAATCGGAGATGACCCGGTGGAATTTCAGTCCGTCGTAATATTTGCCCTCCCGGGCTTTGGTGTCCATGGTCCCCTCGGCGAGGGACACGAAATTACATACGGTCAGGGGGGTTCTCTCGTATTCCAGTTCGCAGAGTATTTTCCCCCGGGTCGTATCGATTTCCGCGTAAAGGCCGTCGGCCAGATCCTGATAACTGTTACTGCATGCAGACATAATTCCTGTTATGAACAACACTAATGCTGCAAAAAGAAATTCCTTGGGACGGTTGTTCATTCTTCCTCCTTAAGCACCGCGCTCGGGCGGGCACAGATTTGTAAAAAAAGCGGTATGTCGGAACCGCGATGGGGGCAGTATATCACAGGAGGTAAATTGGGGAAACCCCGGACGTATGAAGTGCGATGGCGGATGGCGGAAGGCGGAAAGTTTTTTTTGGGGCTGCCGCAAGGAGCTTGTCGTGACCGGATGATTCTGGATAGTCCCGCCAAGTCCGCGAAGATCGCGAAGTTTGTCTTGTTTTCATCACTTGCTTAAGGGTAAGTCGGGTAAAAAAGTTCTCATAAAAATTCTTAAACCGTGGTTCTCCTTCTTCCCATGATTACCTTTACGCCCTTGCGAACTTTGCGAGACATACGAAATCGAAATTGCTTCCCGGAGAAGTGCGACAGCTGATGCCAGACTGCGGATGGGGGATATGGTGGATCTTGCTGTGCCGTAAAGGCTCCGGTTTGGGGGAAAAGTGTTTTGGGAGGGAATTTTTCCATGATAGGGGCGGGAATTTCATTTTGTCGTCGAGGAAATCGAAATATGTCGGCGATGTTTTGGTAATTTATCGGCGACGGAAATTTTTTTGTCGCCGACAAAAGGAAATTCTGTCGTCGACAAAGGGGAAATCTGTCGCCGACAAAATGAGATTCTATCGGCGATAAAAAAGAGCTCCAAAGGGAGGGTTTTGGTCTCTTTTCAAAGCAATATCTGCAAGGTGGGATAAGCGCGGCGTCCCGGGACTTCTTCGATTGACGAAACTCCGGGG
>QKAI01000535.1 GCA_003246505.1 Spirochaetaceae bacterium
GGGTCTCCCTCAGACGGGGGAGTATCTCGATCTCACCCCGGAAGGGGTAGAAGGCGAAGAGGGCGCCCGCCCGGCGGTAACAGGCGCTGCGGCTGATTTCCGAGCAGACCCGAAGGGAATGGGTCCTCTTCTCCCCGTCGGTCAGGCCGGCGATTCTCTCCCGGGAGGAACGGCGGGCCTCATCCTTGGAAGACATAATCCTTCCCGATCTCCCTCAGAGCCTCCAGGAACAGGCCTATCTCCTCCTCCGTGGTGGCCGGTCCCAGGGAGACCCGCACCGAACTGTGGGCGGTTTTGTCGTCTATCCCCATGGACTTGAGCCCCTCGGTGTGGCTTTTCTTGTTGGAGGAGCAGGCCGATCCGGTGGAGATGTAAATGCCCTTCTCGCTCAGGATCCTCTGGAGGACCTCCCCGGGGAGGGGGGGAAGGGAGAAATTGATGATCTCCGGGGCGAAGAGTTCCGGTTCGGTGAGCCGGGCGGGGGGATTGAAGCGGATTCCCCCCAGGCGGGACAGTTCCTTAAGGAGCAGCTCCGCGGCAGGGGAGGGACTGGGATCGGCCCATTTTTCCAGGCTCAGGGCCATGGCCCGGCTGTTCAGAAGGCTTTCCGTGCCCGGTCTCATGCCCCGCTCCTGGCCCCCCCCCCGGTAGAGGACGGACAGCTCCTTCCTCAGCCTCAGGTAGAGGAGGCCCGCCCCCTTGGGGCCCCGGATCTTATGGGCGCTGAAGGAGGCCGAATCCAGGTCCAGCCCGGTCAGGTCCACCGGGATTTTTCCCGGGGCCTGAACCATGTCGCTGTGGATGTGGACGCGTCTGCCCCCCTCCCGCTTTTCGAATTCCCTCACCCTCCGGACAATCTCCCCCAGGGGCTGCAGGGCCCCCGTCTCGTTGTGAACGGCCATGACCGAGACGAGGCGGGTGTTCCTGTCCAACTGCTTTTCCAGTTTCTCCGGATCGATCCGCCCCCGGCCGTCGGGCCGGAGGATCTTCAGGTCCGCCCCCTGTTTTTTCAGAAGCTCCGCCGGACCGGAGAGGGAGGGGTGCTCCAGGGAGGAGATGATGATCCGTCCCGGGGTTCTGTCGGCCAGGCGGGAAAGGAGGACGATATTGTTCGATTCGGTGCCCCCGGAGGTGAAGTAGAGGGTCTCCGCGGGGCAGTTGAGCCTTTCGGCGCAGCGGCGGCGGTCCTCTTCCAGGGCTTCCCGGGCGGAAAAGCCCCTTCCGTGGCGGGCGGAGGGATTGCCCCAGTTTTCCAGGCCCCTATCCGCCGCTTCCCGGTAGATATCACCGTCGGGGAGGGCCGTGGCCGCCCAGTCCAGATATACGGTCATGTATGGTGCTTGATGAGGGGCATGCCTATTTTGAAGCGTTTGACCGTGGTGAGGATCTGCTTGATATGGAGGTAGTCCTTCCGTTCTATCTCACCGGCCCGGTAGCGGGCGACCAGATCCGTATAAATACCCTCCCAGCGGGAGATGATGGCCTCGATATAGTGCATCTGCACCCACTCCCGGGCTTCCGCGCTCATGCGGGAGTGAAGCTCGTCATCCCGGAGAATCGCGAGGATGCTCTCGGTCATGGAGTCGAAGGACCGGGGGGGCACCAGGAAACCGGTCTTTCCGGGGACGATCGTCTCGGAGACCCCCAGGGCGTCCACGCCCACGCAGGGAAGGCCGTTGTGGAGGGCCTCCAGGAGGGTGATCCCCTGGGTTTCCGTTTCGCTGGCCGTGGCGAAGAGCCGGGCCGCGCCGAAGATGCCGCTTTTCACCAGCTCCTCATGGGGGATCATGCCGGTGAAGATGATATGGGAGGCGGAGGCCTTTTTGTGGGCGTACTTCTCTATTTCCTTCCTCTTCGGTCCGTCCCCCACGATCAGAAGCTGGGCTTCGGGGAGTTCCTCCCAGACCCTGTGGAAGGCGTCTATGAGGATGTTGATGTTCTTCTCAATGGACACCCGGCCCACGTAGAGAACCACCTTGTCCCCCAGGGCGTACTTCTCTTTGATCTCCCCGGCCCGGGAATTGTCGAACACGGAGGGATCGATGCCGTTGGAGATGGCGACCATCTCCGCGGTGACACCGTTCTTCTCCATCAGGTTCACCATGTTCTGGGTGGGGGCGGTCACCAGATCGGCGGCGTTGTAGTAGAGATTGGTGTAGTACCAGACCGATTCGGGGGTCGCCCGGATGATGCTCTTGAGCAACTGCTCGTAGTAGGTGGGATCCGCGATCAGCGTATGGTAGGTGCCCACCAGGGGCAGGTCCAGTTTCCGGGCTATCTTGATTCCCAGGTAGCAGGTGAAAACGGGGGTCATGAAATGGACGAGATCCACCTCCGCCTCCTTCAGCTTTTCCAGGAGGCGGCTCGTGCGCAGGCTGGACCAGCGGAAATCCTCGTAGTAGTTGGCCGGAAGGGAGGGGACGCTTATGAGGGTAATCCTCTCATGGAGGGTATGGACCTCATCGTCTATGGTGGGCGATATGATGGTAATCCTGTGGCCCCGTTCGGCGAGGCGCACTGAAAGGTGGTCGATGGATGTGGTTATGCCGTTTATGGACGGCCGGTAGCTATCCGTAAAAATGGCTATATGCAGTTTTCCTTTTTCCATGACTGCCATCATACTACAAGTGGGGAGAAAAGTCGAGATTTCTTACGTCCGGGGAGTTTTTTCAGAAATTTTCACTATTGATCTAAATTTGCGGATCATATATAATAATTTCGTTATGA
>QKAI01000096.1 GCA_003246505.1 Spirochaetaceae bacterium
TGCGTTTTTCTCTCCGATAAACATATTCCGCCCCTTTAGTATTAATGAGAACAGGGAGGACGGCCTCCCGGGACCGCCCCCCCTGTTCAGGTGTTGTTTCTTCGAAAAATCTCTTAGAACATGATCTGGGACATTTTCTTGAAAATGTCCGTGTTGTCGTAATAGCCGTTGAAGAGGTCCTGCCCGATCCCCAGGGCGAAGGTGGCCACGGGGACGCCCGTGTGGGAGTAGGAGGTCCAGGCCAGTCCGGCCCTCTGGTTCAGCAGGTGGGTCAGGGTCACGGAAAGGGGATTGTAACCGCCGTAGAGCAGGTAGTCCTGGGTCTTGGAGGCCACGGCCTCTTCCCCCTTCATGGTCCTGTTAAAGGCGTCCTCGAGCATGGCCTGCTCGTAATCGGATAGACCGGTCAGGCCGAAGTTTTCCTCTATGGAGGGCATCAGGTCGGTCAGCTTCCCCCCGGACCCGTTGGCCTCTTTGTAGGGCTTGATGACATAGGCGTCAAAGGCTTCGTAGGACATTTTCTGCTTGCCGATCTCATCAAAGGCGGAACCGTACTTGGTGCCGGCGAAACCGAGGGTCAGACCGCCCGTCTCGTGGTCACCGGTAACGATGATCACCGTTTCGTCCGGGTGGGCGTTGTAGAAGTCTATGCCCTTCTGGATGGCATCGTCAAAGGCGATGGTGTTCTTTATGGAGGCGGCCGCGTCGTTGGCATGGCAGGCCCAGTCAATTTTCCCCCCCTCCACCATCATGAAGAAGCCCTTCTCGTTTTCCAGGAGCTCAATGCCCTTCTGAACGTATTCGGAAAGGGAGACGTCATCCCCTTCCTGGTCCATGGCGTAGTCCAGGGAGTTGGTGGTGAAGCTGGTGCCGTAGTAGGCATAGGCCTGGGTGCCGGGGGTAAGGGCGTTCAGCTCTTCCCGGGTCGAGGCGATCTGCCAGCCCCTCTCCTTCATCACGTCCAGGGCGCTCTTCTCCCCCTTGGGGGTCTTGTCCAGTCTGACCAGGCCCCCGGCGAAGTAGTCGAAGTCGCTGTCGGCCATCTGCATGCTGATGTTATAGTAGTTGTTTCTGCTCTGTTCCTTGGCGTAGAAGCTGGCCGGAGTGGCATGGTCCAGGTTTACGCTGGAGAGGATGCCCACCTTCATGCCCGCATTTTTGGCGAGTTCGGCGATGGTGGTGAATTTTTCCGTCTTAGCCACATTGTAATTTATGACTCCCGACTCGGTCTTGTTGCCGGAGGCGATGGCCGTACCGGCGGAAGCGGAATCGGTGATGAAGGAAAGGGCATCGTAGGTAGTGGTCATTCCCTGGGCGGGGAAACGGGTAAAGGCAAGCTGCTTGACGCCGACGGGGGTTCCGTTGACGGAGCTCATGTAAGCTTCGGCGGAATTGATCTGGGGCAGGGCCATGCCGTCCCCGATGAAAAGGAAAACGTATTTGGCTTTGGCGACCTGATCCGCCACGTCCTTCGCGGCGGTTTCAGTTTCCTGCTGGGCGTTGGCGAAAAGGCCGGCCAGGCCGAAAAGCAGGGTGAGGATTAGAATAAACATCTTCTTCATTATGGGAACTCCTATCCGTTATTTGCACGGCGAATCCGCGCATAGGCATGGATAAAAATGGGGGAGGAGCGTTTCCTTTTCATTATTCTTCTGTAAAAAAACCGTTAACAGGAAAATATTTTTACTAGGAAATAAGTCGTATATAAGAAAGGACTTGCCAACGGAAAAAAAGTAACTTATAATTTTCCCTATGGACTACGAGGCCCTTTCCCGGGAAGAACTTATTAAGATTCTTGAGGAACTGCAATGCCGTAATGATACCTATTTCTCTCTCTTTTCCTCCCTGAGCGAGGGTATCATCACCGTTGACAAGGGGGAGCGCATATCTTTTATGAACAGGGCGGCGGAGGAATTTACCGGCCGGTCCCTGGATGAGGCCCGGGGAAGGACCTTCGGAGAGGTGGTTACCACGGTGGACCACTTCTCCTCCCAGCCGGTCAATCTTAAGATCAGGGACATTATCCGCCAGGGCAGAAACACGGAATACTCCGGTTATCTAGACCTGATAGACAGTACCGGTTCGGCGCGGCATATCACGGCGACCCTGATCCCCCTGAAAGGGGAGAGTCCCGACGCGGAGTTGATTATCTCCATCCAGGATATTACGGAAAAGCGACATATCGGCGAGGAGATCACCCGCATCCAGAAGCTGGACGCTCTGAGCAAACTGGCCGGGGGCATCGCCCACTCCTTCAATAACATGCTTACGGGCATCATGGGCTTTTCCGAGCTTATGTTCCAGGAACTGGACGATAAGAAGGAGGAGGAACTCCTCCAGTACAATCGGGAGATCATCGATACCTGCGAAAGGGCTTCCACCGTGACCGGGGAGCTCCTGAATTTCTCACGCAAGCGGAACTTCGGCTGCATCGTGGTGAACCTAAACGATGAGGTCGCCGACGGGGTGAACCAGCTGAAGGCCCTGCTGGGGCCGAGGGCGACCGTCATCTCCGAAATAAAGGCGATGGACCAGACCTTTTTCGCCGATCCCTTCCAGATCAGGGAGATCATCCTGAATCTGGGCCGGAACGCGGGCGACGTTCTGGGGGAGGGGGGAAAGATCATCGTGCGTACGGAAAACCGGTTCTACACCGACGAGGAGTGCCGCAGGAAATCCCGTCTTATGAAACCGGGGGAGTACTACCTCATAATCTTTGACGACACGGGTCCGGGCATCGGCCCCGATATTCTGCCCCACATATTCGAACCCTTTTTCACCACGAAGCCCATAGGCAAGGGGAGCGGCCTGGGCCTCTCCTCGGTTTACGGCGCCGTGGTTAGCCACGGGGGAACGATTTCGGTCAGTTCCAAGGAAGGGGTGGGCACCTCCTTCGAGATCGCCCTGCCCCTCTCCTACGACTTCAGTTACTCCCGGCGCTGAATTTTTCCAGAATCCCGTTAAACAGGGGGCTCGGCCTCATGTGCCTGACCATGGCGTTCTCATCGGGCCGGTAGTAGCCACCCAGATCGACCGGCGTTCCCTGAACCCGGTTCAGCTCCCCCAGAATCTCCCCCTCATGGGAGGAGAGTTCCCCGTAAAGGGCTTTGAACCTTTCCTTCAGATCCCCGTCCTCCTCCTGTTCGGCCAATGACCGGGCCCAGAAGAGGGCCAGGTAGAAGTGGCTCCCCCGGTTATCCAGCTCCCCCGCCTTCCGGGAGGGGCTTTTTCCCTCCTCCAGAAGCAGGGAGGTTCCCCGGTCCAGGGTGACGGAGAGGATGCGGGCCCTTTCATTCCCCCTCAGGGCGATCTGTTCCAGGGATACGGCCAGGGCCAGGAATTCCCCCAGGGAATCCCAGCGCAGATGGTTCTCGCTCAGGAACTGCTGCACATGCTTGGGCGCCGATCCGCCCGCCCCGGTCTCGTAGAGGCCGCCCCCGTTCATGAGGGGGACGATGGAGAGCATCTTGGCGCTGGTGCCCACTTCCAGGATGGGGAAGAGGTCGGTCAGGTAGTCCCGGAGCACATTCCCCGTGACCGATATGACATCCCTCCCGGCGGCGATCTCCTCCATGGTGACCCGGGTGGCTTCCACGGGGGAGAGGACGGAGATGTCCAGCCCCCGGGTATCGTATCCGGAGAGACAGGCGGCCACCTTCTCCCTCAGGGCACGGTCGTGGGCCCGGTTCTCGTCCAGCCAGAAGATGGTTTTGCTTCCGGTCAGCCGGGCCCGGGTCACCGCCAGCCCGATCCAGTCCCGTATGGGCCCGTCCTTGGCCTGGCACATGCGGAAGATGTCCCCGGTCCGCACGGGCTGCTCCAGCAGGACCCGGTCCCCCTCCCCGATCACCCGGACGACGCCGTCGGCGGGGAGGATGAAGGTCTTGTCGTGGGAGCCGTACTCCTCCGCCTTCTGGGCCATGAGGCCCACGTTGGCCACGCTTCCCATGGTGGCGGGGTCAAAGGCCCCGTGCTCCCGGCAAAAATCGATGGCCGCCTGGTATACCCCGGCGTAGCACCGGTCCGGAATGACCGCCTTCATGTCCTGAAGCTTACCCTCCCGGTTCCACATCTTCCCCGAAGAGCGGATGGCCGCGGGCATGGAAGCGTCGATGATCACGTCGCTGGGGACATGAAAATTAGTGATGCCCCGGTCCGAATCGACCATGGCCAGATCGGGTCCCGCGGCCAGGCAAGCCTCCAGTTCGGCCCGGATACGTTCCTGCACGCCCCCGTCCAGGGACTCTATCTTGGCGAGGAGATCCCCCAGACCGTTGTTGGGGTCCACCCCGGCGGCGTCCAGTTCGGCGCCGTACTTCTCAAAGAGGGGGGCGAAGAAGACAGAAAGGGCGTTGCCGAAGATGACCGGATCGGAGACCTTCATCATGGTGGCCTTGAGATGGAGGGAGAAGAGGACCCCCTTCTCCCGGGCGTCCTTGATCTGGGCGGCGAAGAATTCCCGCAGCCTGGCCCGGTCCATGACCGCCGTATCGATGATCTCCCCCTCCAGAAGGGCCAGATTATCCTTGAGCACCTGCACCGATCCGTCGGCGCGGCGGAATTCGATACGGGTCTTTTCCGGCCTGTCCAGGGTCAGGGAATTCTCGCTGCCGTAGAAATCGCCCCCCTCCATGCTGGCCACATGGGTCAGGGAATCCCGGGACCAGGCCCCCATGGAGTGGGGGTTCTTCCGGGCGTAGTTCTTGACAGACAGGGGGGCCCGGCGGTCGGAGTTGCCCTCCCTGAGGACCGGATTCACCGCGGAACCCTTGACCCGGTCATAGCGCGACCGGATCCCCTTCTCCTCCTCCGATGCGGGGTCTTCCGGGTAATCGGGCAGGGGGAATCCCTGGCCCTGCAGCTCCGCCACGGCCGCCTTGAGCTGGGGGACGGAGGCGCTGATATTGGGAAGCTTGATAATGTTCGCGTCCCGGTCGTTCACCATCTCTCCCAGATGGGCCAGATCGTCGGAAATGCGCTGTCCCGGCTCCAGGTATTCGGGAAAAGCGGCCAGAATCCTTCCGGCCAGGGAGATGTCCCGGGTTTCCAATGCGATGCCGGCGGTTCCGGCGAAGGCCTTGACGATGGGAAGGAGGGACCGGGTGGCCAGGGCGGGCGCCTCGTCCGTTAAGGTATAGGTGATGGTGGTTTTCTCTGACATGATAGGGGATTATACCCGAATCGCCCCGCTTGGTTAAGTCTCTTTCTCATTGCCATAATCCCTGACCCCTGTTACCATAGAGGTATGAGTACGGACAGAATACCGGAGAAGAGAAGGATCGATAAAAAGGTCTACGTGAAGGAACTCCACCTGCTTCAGCTGGAGCTGATCAAGCTGCAGGAGTGGATCAAGCTGAAGGGGCTCAAGGTGGTTGTCCTCTTCGAAGGCCGGGACGCGGCGGGAAAGGGGGGCATCATCAACCGGATCTCCATGAACCTGAATCCCCGCATCTGCCATGTGGCCGCCCTGGGGAAGCCCTCGGAGCGGGAGGAGTCCCAGTGGTACTTCCAGCGCTACGTCCCCTACCTCCCCGCGAAGGGGGAGATGGTGCTCTTCGACAGGAGCTGGTACAACTGCGTGGGAGTGGACCGGGTCATGGGATTCACCACCCCGGACCAGTGGGAGGAATTCTACGAAAGCTGTCCCGCCTTTGAGGAGATGCTCATCCGTTCGGGGATCATCCTGGTGAAATACTGGATCTCCGTCTCGGACGGGGAGCAGGAGAGGCGGTTCAAGAACCGCATGGACGATCCCACGAAACGGTGGAAGCTGAGCCCCATGGACCTCAAGTCACGCCTTTTATGGGACGAGTACTCCCGGGCCAAGGATATCATGTTCCGCCACTGCGACACGGAGGTCTCCCCATGGTTCGTGGTTCCCGCGGATAACAAGAAGATCGCCCGGCTGAACTGCATCAGCCATCTTTTAAGCCTGATTCCCTACGAGAGCGTCCCCCACGAGCCGATTCCCCTGCCCGAACGGGAGAACTCGACCTACGTGAGGACCGCCTACGGCAATCAGAAAATCATTCCCCGGAAATTTTAAAGGAGCCCACGTTCCTCTTTAAGGTTTCCGTGGCCTCGGATAGCTTGCCCGCCTGTTCGTTCAGGGAGAGGGCCGAATCCATCACTTCCTTGGCCCCTATGCCCATTTCCCCCATGGCGGACTGATTCTCCGAGGAGATCTGCAGGGCCCCGTCCAGAGCCCCGGTCACATCGGCCCGTTCCCCGTCCATCCTGCCCGACAAATCGCGCAGGGTCTGGGAATTCTTCTCCAGGGCGCCCATGGCCCGGATGATCTCCCGGCTGCCCTCCTTGAGCTCGGACACGCTGCCCTCTATTTCATTCAGGGAATTCACCACTTCGTCGATGCCCTTCGTCAGGCTGCCGAAGGAAGACTGGGTGCGGTCCCCTCGGCGGGCGGCCTCTTCGATCTTGCCGATGATGTCCTTGATGTTGTCGTTTATCTGTTTGGAGTTGGAGGAGGAGGTTTCCGCCAGCTTCCTTATTTCCTCGGCCACCACGGAGAATCCCCGCCCCGCTTCCCCCGCGTGGGCCGCTTCTATGGCGGCGTTCATGGCCAGCAGGTTCGTCCGGGAGGCGATGCTCAGGATGACCTGGGTAATCGCCTTGATATTGTCGATGCTGGAATCGATCTCCTGGATTCCCGCGATGGTCTCCTCTATGACCAACTGGCCCTCGTCGGCCTCACGGTTGAGCTTCTGAGCCGAGGCGATGCGGTTGTGGGCTATGCCGGCGATGCTTTCGATATTGGCGGACATTTCCGTCACCGCCGAGGAGGACTGCTGCTGCAGGCGCCCCTGCTCGTCGATGGCGCCGTCGATGGTGCGTATGGCCGTTCCCAGGCTGTCCATGGACCGGGAGACGTTCCCGATGGTCGTATCCAGGTTCTGGGCGGACCGGGCGATGGACTCGATATTGCCGTTCATCTGGGTCATGGCGGCGGAGGTCTGTTCGGAGACGGCGGAAAGCTGCTCCTGAATCTCCACGGTGCGGTCCGATGATCCGGTTATGGAACGGATGAGGGCGGTGATGTTCTCCCTGACGCGGGAGAGGTCGAAGAGGAGACAGCCCAGTTCGTCCCGGGAGGTGATATTGTCCTGAACGTAGGAGAAATCCCCCCGGGACATGCTTCCCAGAATCTCCCGGGAGAGGCCGATCCGATGGAGGATGCCGTCCAGGAGCATGATCACGTTTATCACGGCCATGAAGACGCAGATGAGAAATATCACCGACTGTTTGATCCGTATCTGATTGTATAGCCCGAATCCCCCGCCGAATTCCGCATGGTGCAGGATGATGAACTTCGTCCCTATGAGGGAAACCCCGTACAGGGCGATCATGCACAGGAAGACTACCAGGGTGAACCGGGCCTTGAGGCTGAGGGACAAATGCTCCTCCGAAAAGGGGATGTGGCTGTTCTGCCGCTCGTAAAACCGGATGAAGAGGATATAGGGGGGCATGCCGAAGAGCATTTCCAGGGAGAAGCAGAGGAGGATCTCCTCGCTCAGATACTCCATGATGTTTCCCCGGGCAGATGCTACGACCACGCCGGCCAGAATACTGTAGACCATGGCCCCAGCCAGGGGCAGGGTGGGATACTTGACAAAGACTCTCTGAAATTTCTCCAGCTCCTCCCCTGTCATATCCGGCGAATAGCGGGCCATGTAACGACGGTTCCTCAGGCAGAGGATCACCATGAGGAGACTGAAGAGAAGCACATAGGCATAGATGATCGGATTGAGTATCAGGCTGGCGACACCCCTCATTCCGTCTATGTAGAAGCGCAGTACGATGTTTGCCAGAACCGGCAGAAGATAGATGCCCAGGATCTGCGGCCAGAGGAGATGAACCCTTTTCTCCAGTTGTTTTCCCATGAATAAACTCCGAATAGACTTTTACT
>QKAI01000540.1 GCA_003246505.1 Spirochaetaceae bacterium
TACCATACCAATTACCAATTACCAATTGCCCGTAACCGAAAAACCTTGCCAAAGGGAGAAACATAGCCTATACTGTTCTAGTACACTATATCACCATGATTTTTTCATATGAAAGGAGACACACATGGATTTTGAATCAAGGGAATTCACCATAGACCCGGACGGGGTCAATCCCAAAACCTATCCCTATAAAACTCTCTATACCGGATCCCGGATGCCCGCGGTGGGCATGGGCACCTTCGGATCGGACCACGTGTCCTACGAGGATATCGCCGGGGCGGTCTTCAACGCCATGGAACTGGGCTACCGCCACTTCGACTGCGCTTCGGTGTACGGGAACGAGGAACATATCGGAAGGGCCTTTGCCAAAGCCCTGGCTTCGGGGAAGATAAGCCGGGAGGAGCTCTTCATCACCAGCAAGGTCTGGAACGACAGGCACGCCCCGGCGGAGGTGATCGCCTCCTGCGAGAAATCCCTCAAGGACCTGCAGCTGGACTACCTGGACCTTTATCTGGTCCACTGGCCCTTCCCCAACTATCATCCCCCGGGATGCGACGTCTCCTCCCGCAGCGCCGACGCCAGGCCCTACATCCATGAAAACTACATGAAGACCTGGAAGGCCATGGAGGAGCTGGTGGACCGGGGCCTTGTGAGGAATATCGGCGTTTCCAACATGACCATTCCCAAGATGGAGCTGGTCCTGAGGGACTGCCGCATCAAGCCGGCGGTGATAGAAATGGAGCTCCATCCCCACTTCCAGCAGCGGGAATTCTTTGACTATGTTGTTTCAAAGGGCATACAGCCCGTGGGTTACTCCCCCATCGGTTCTCCCAACCGACCGGAGCGGGACAGGACGGCGGAGGATACGGTGGACATGGAGGATCCGGTCATCAAGGCCTGCGCGGACAGGCTGGGCATCCATCCCGCCTCGGTATGCCTCAAGTGGGCCTTCCAGCGGGGCCAGATTCCCATTCCCTTCTCCGTCAAGAAACGGAACTACCTGAGCAATCTCAAGTGCATTCTGGATGAGCCCCTGTCCGACAAAGAGATGAAGGCCATCGCCGGGATCGACAGAAACTGCCGCCTGATCAAGGGGGATGTTTTCCTCTGGAAGGAAGGCCAGACCTGGGAAGCCCTGTGGGATGTGGACGGGGTGATTACCCCCGCCTAATTCCCCAGCAGTTTCGGGCCGAAGGCCCTGATGCCGATGAGGCCGATGGGGGTGGTGACGATGATGGCCAGGACGGCCAGGGCCAGGATTTCCGGTCCCTCCGGAATGCCCCGGCTCAGGGCCACTCCCCCCAGGGCGGCCTGTACGGTGGCCTTGGGCAGGTAGGCGATGACGCAGAAAAGCCGCTCCCTCCGGTTGAGGTGGGAGCGGGAGGTGGCCGCCAGAACCGCAAGGGAGCGGAAAAAGAGGCCGATCCCCAGAACGGCCAGGGCTTTGAGCCCCCCCTGCAGGGCCACGGAGACGTCCAGGGAGTAGCCGATGAGCACAAAGAGCACGATCTCGGCGAAAACCCAGATTTTTGAGAGCTTCTGGGCCAGTTCGTGGGCGATGAGCTCCGACCGTTCCAGTAGGATGAAACCGATTGTCATGAGGCCGATCAGGGCGGCGAAGTGGGCGCTGTCCCCCAGATCCACCAGCAGGGTCCCCGCCATAACCAGGACCAGGGTCTTCTCGGTGGCGCGGATCGATTCGTGGAAGCGGCGGAAGAAGCGCAGGAGAAGGATTCCCGCCAGAATCCCCGCCCCGATTCCCACCACCAGGGAGAGGGGCACCGAGAACAGGGACCGTACCAGATTCACATGCCCCGAGAGGGCGAGATCCAGGAATACGGTGAACAGGGTGATGGCGAAGACGTCGTCCGCGGAGGCCCCCGCCAGAATGATGGTGGGCACGTCCTTCTCCCGCCCGATGCCCCGGGCCTTAAGGTCCAGCATGGAGGGGACGATGACCGCGGGGGATACGGCGGCCAGCATGAAGCCGGTCAGGCCGGAGACGAAGAGGGGGAAATGAAAGATCAGGGTCATGGCCCCGGTCAGGGCGGCCCCTTCCACGAGACAGGGAAGAAAGGCCATGAGCACGGCGATGCGCCCGTTCTTTCTCAGGGCGTCCTTGTTCAGCCCCAGCCCCGCCCGGAGCAGAATGACGATGAGGGCGAAGGATTTGAGATAGGGGGCCATCTCCCAGAGCAGTTCCGGGGTCCGATCCTTAATAGTCAGGGAGCAGATGATGCCGAAGACCACCATCCCCAGGATGGAAGGGAGGCCGATCTTTCCGAAAATCCGCCCGAAGAGCCATCCCCCCAGCAGGACGATGACGAAAATCAGGCTGAAGTCCATCATTCCCCTTCCTTTTTAAGGCGGATGATGTAGCCTTCCGAGGCGCGAATGCCCGGTATGATGGTGTAGGTCTTCCCGTGGTCCGCCTCTTCCGGCTCGCCCCCCTCTTCATCGAGGATGCGCCAGCCCCTGTCCCTGAGGAAGAGCTCGTCCGGGCCGATGAACTCCAGTTCGTCCCCCCGGCGGATCTTGTTCTTGATATCCAGCTCGAACCGGCCCGGCTCCACCTCCCGCCCCAGGGATCCCATGAAGACGAACTGCCGCTGGTAGGAGATTTCCGTGGATTTTTCAATCTCCTCCCTTCCGAAGTAGAAGCCCGTGGAGAACTCCCTGTGGCTCACTTTGAACAGCTCCTCCCGGTACCCTTCGAAATCGGGGACGGAGGTTCCGTCCATCCGGTCCAGGGCTTTCCGGTAGGCCCGGGTGACCACCGCGGTGTAGTAGATGGACTTCATGCGCCCCTCTATCTTGAGCGAATCCACCCCGGCGTCCCTCATCTCCTTAAGATAGTCGATCATGCAGATGTCCTTGGAGGAGAGGATGGTGGTGAATCCCTCGTTCTCTATGACCGGATAGTACTCCCCGGGACGCTTCTCCTCCTCCAGGACCCGGTAGTCCCAGCGGCAGGAGTGGGCACAGGTGCCGTCATTGCCCGATCGGCCGGCCATCCAGGCGCTCAGGAAGCAACGCCCCGAATAGGCAAGGCACATGGCCCCGTGGACGAAGGCTTCCAGCTCGATATGGGGAGCAGCCTTCTTGATCGATTCGATTTCAGCTAGGGAGACCTCCCGCCCCAGAACAACCCGGGAAAATCCCATGTCCCCGTAGAGTTTGACCGCCTCCCCGTTCGTGGCGTTGGCCTGGGTGCTCAGGTGGAGCTCCTTACCGGGGAATCGGCGTTTAAGCAGGGGAAGAAGACCTATGTCGCTTATGATGAAGGCGTCGAAGGGATAGGAGGCAAAGGCATCCAGATTCCGTTCGAGTCTCTTCAAATCCTTATTATGAAAATAGATATTCAAGGCACAATAAAGTTTCTTATCACCCTTGATGTGTCTGATGTAATCGGCTTCATCCTCCACGGAATCGGCCCGGTTGGCGAAATTGTCCGCCTTGGCCCGGAGGGAGAAGCCCTGAAGTCCTATATAGGCGGCGTCGGCCCCGTAGAGCCAGGCGTATTTAAGCTTTTCTATGCTGCCCGCTGGTGAGAGTAATTCCATGGGTCAAGAATAGCTTTTTTGCCTCTCCTTTACAAGGGAATGGGCCCGCATTTCCTGATTGGGGAAAACATCCAGGGGGATCGTCTCGCTTCCCAGTTTTTCCGTCAGAAAAAAGCGGGCGCACTTCTTATAGGATCTGTCGCAGTAGAATTTTTTGAAAGCCGTGCCCAGTTCTTTATAGAACTGGGCGGTGTAATTAAAAAAGGTACGGCACGATGAACAGTGGGGACAGCAATCTGTCCCCGAAGTCGGCAGGTCTTTATTATTCACTCTCTGTTCCTTTTTAAATCATTTTTTTTAAATAAAAACATCTTCACGCAATCCACAAATTGCGCAATAATCCTTCACTTTTCTCAATATACTCCATTTGCTTTGTAAAAACAAGGAAAAATCAGATTATTTCAATAGTGTAATCTTCTTCCATTAGTGATGTCCCCGTGGGGAGAATGCCTACCTCCGAAGGGTGAACAGCCTGAATCCGTAGGGAGGAACGGCCCCGTTCTCCCGGGACAGGGGCTCCCAGCCTGCGGGCGGGGTGAAACCCTTCTCCTCCGGACCGTGGTTGAGGACGAAGTAATAGTCCCGTTCAGCCCCTCTCCTTCTGATCACTTCCAGTCCGTCCGCCTGCCGGGCAAGCGGTTCAAGTCCCGCCTCCCCGATAAGGTAATCGGCCAGCTTGAGGGCCAGGGCGCCGTTGGGCTCGGTTCCCACGTAGCAGGCTTTTCCCTTTCCCGCCCCGTTAACGGTCACTACCGGATTGCCCCGGTACCATCCGTCTGAAATTTCCGCCAGGGACTCCGCCCCCCTGAGGGTTATGATATCGCACCATTTCTCCGCGGAGAGGCCGGTGGCCTCCGCCCAGCTGACGGCCCGGTTGATATCCCGCAGGCAGTCGTAGTCGGTGATTTCCAGCCCCAGAAGATCGCCGGACCGGCCGGGCAGCTCCCTTTCGGTCAGGCAAACGTTGTCGTTGTTTTTCACACCGGTCCTCATGGTCAGAACAAGACGGCCGCCCCCCTTCACATAGGAGGCGAATTTGTCTTCCAGCTCCGGGGTCATGAGATAGATGAGGGGGGCGATGATCAGCTTATAGGGGGAAAAATCCCTGTCCCCGCTGATAAAATCCAGGGGGACGTTCCTGGCATGGAAGGCGTCGTAGTAGACCTGGACCTGCTTGATATAGTCCAGTTCGGGGTGATGGGGCTGTATCTCCAGGGACCAATTCTGCTCGTAATCGTAGAGGATAGCCCCCTCAGCCCCGCTCAGGGCGCCCCGGAACTCCCCCATAACCGGTTTAAGCCGGGAGATCGTTTCTTTCAGTTCCCCGTAACGCCGGCCCGGTCTGCCGCTGTGGGGCAGGATGCCGTGCCAGTACTGCTCCGTCCCCACGGCGCAGGTGCGCCAGCGGAAGAAGACCACGCAGTCCGCTCCCCGGGCGACGGACTGGGCCGTCCAAAGGGAGAGCTGACCCGGTTCGGGGGTGCGTCCCAGGATGGTCCAGCCCGTGGGGCCCGACTGCTGTTCCATGATCCAGAAGGTTTTGTTCTTGAGCCCCCGCATCAGATCCAGGGATGAGGCCAGGGCGGAGGGGGTCTTTCCCGGCTGGGGATTGTCGAAGAACCCCGTGGGATACTGGTCGTGGCTTACGAAGTCCAGAGGCTCGGCCAGCTTGTAATAATCCAGGAGATCGAAGAACCCCATGAAGTTATGGGTGATGATATGGGAGGGACAGTTTTTCCTTATGATGTCGATCTGGAACTGCTGGAAGCCGCAGACCAGGTCGGAGTGGAATCTCTTCCAGTCCAGAAGCAGGGAGGGGCTGTGGGCGGTCACATTCCAGGCCGGCGTGGGCACCTGGCGGAAGCTGTCGTACTCCTGGCTCCAGAAGACCGTGCCCCAGCGGCGGTTCAGTTCCTCCACCGTACCGTATCTGTCCCGCAGCCAGTCCTGGAAGGCGGTGCGGCAGGAGGGGCAGTGGCACAGGTCGTCGTGGCTGTTGCCCAGTTCGTTGTCCGTCTGCCAGCCGATCACATGGGGATTGTCCCGGAATTCCTTCGTAAACGCCTCCAGCAACCGGACCGCATGGGAACGGTAGACACGGCTGGACTGGCAGTTGTGATGCCGACCGCCGAAACTGACCCGCATGCCCCGGGAATTGACCGCCAGAACGTCGGGATGGTTCTCCACGATCCAGGCGGGAGGGGTGGGCGTGGGAGTTCCCAGAACGGTCTTCACCCCGTACTTTCCCAGAAGGTTTATCGCCCTCCGAAGCCAATCGAAGTGGAACTCCCCCTCCCTCGGCTCCAGCCGGGTCCAGGCGAACTCCGCCATGCGCACCACGCCCAGGCCCATTTCCCGCATCAGTTTCGCATCTGTTTCCCACCGATCCTCCGGCCAGTGCTCCGGATAATAGTCCGCACCGAATTGTATATCCAGCATAATTTTACTCCTTTACTGCTCCGGCGGTCAGGCCGGACATAAAAAATCGTGAAGCCGCCAGAAAAGCGACCAGTATGGGCAATATGGCCAGGGTGCTCGCCGTGATGAGAGACCCCATGTCGGTTCCTCTCTGGGGATCCCCCAGCATGTACTTGAGCATGATGGGAAGGGTATGCATTTTCCCGTCCCGCAGAATGAGCATGGGCTGCATGAAGTCGTTCCAGGAGTTGACGAACATCATGATGCCCAGGGCGGCGAATCCGGGCACCAGTATGGGGGCGATGATTTTGAAGAAGATGAGCCATTCGCTCAGCCCGTCAATCTTCGCCGCGTCGATCAGGGAGTGGGGCACATTGTTTTTGCAGTACTGGCGCATCCAGAAGATCCCGAAGGCATTGGCGCTGTTGGGAATGATCAGGGCCAGGAAGTTATTGATCCACCCGAAGCGGGACATCATGAAGAACCAGGGGATGATACCCGCGGTCCAGGGAATCATCATGGTGACGATGAGCAGGCCAAAGAGAAGACCCCGGCCGGGAAACACATACATGGCGAAGGCGTATCCCCCCAGGGAGCAGAAAAGCAGAACCAGCAGGGTGAAGGAGCCGGAAACGATGACGCTGTTGGCGAAGCTTCTCGCCACGGGAACCGCTTCCATCATGGAGTGCAGATTGGCGGAAAGATGGCTGCCGAACCAGAGGGGGGGCGGATACTGGATGATTTCATGGGTGGTATGGGTGGAGAGAACGATCATCCAGTAGAAGGGGAGCAGCATGAAGGCCGCCACAAGCAGGAGGCAGAAATAAAGGAATAATTTGCTCAGGGTTCTTTTCATTTGCCCTCCCTCCTTTCGGTTATTTTCATATTGATGAGCGAGGCGATAATGATGAGGGAGCACATCACGTAGGCCGTGGCCGAAGCGTAGCCGTAGTGGTTGTTCCCGTAGGGGGCCTTGTTCAGCAGGTACATCATGACGGTCATGCCCTGGTTGCCCGTGCCGCCCAGGAGGCTGGCCCCTCCCAGCAGAATGAAGGGTTCGGTGAAGAGATTGAGGGTTCCGATGGTGGACTGGATCAGGGTGAACAGAATGATGGGCCTCAGCAGGGGGATGGTAATGCGGAAGAACACCTGGAAGTGATTGGCCCCGTCGATGGTGGCCGCTTCGTAGATGTCGGTGCTGATGCCCTGCATGCCCGCCAGATAGATGACCATGTTCCAACCTATCCACTTCCAGGAGAACATGATGATGATGGCCGGCTTGATAAAGGCACCGGTCCCACCCCACCAGTCGATTTTATCGAATCCAAGGGAGCTGATGAACAGGTTGATGATGCCCGCGTTCATGCCGAACATGGCCTTGAAGACGATGCCCGTGGCCACCGCGCTGGTTACCATGGGAAGAAAGTAAGCGGTTTTGAAAATATTCGGGTATCTGATTAATTTCGTATTGAGTACATAGGCCAGGACCAGGCCGCCGAGGAGGATGAAAACGTGGGCGATAAGTCCCACGTAAAAGGTATTGCCCAGGGACTTCCAGAAAAGGGGATCCTGAAACATGCGGGCATAGTTTCTGAAAGCCACGAATTTCATGGGACTCAGCCCGTCCCAGCGAAAGAAGCTGATGAGGAATCCCGAGACGATGGGAAAAAGCCCGAAAACGGCAAAGAGGATGTAAAAGGGGGCGATATAGGCATAGGCCACCCGGTTTCTCTTCATCCCTTTCAGGAGGGGTTCGGCCCTTTGAACTTTAGGGGGTTTCATGACAATGACTCCAATTGTTTTTGAAGGGGGGAATCCCGGGAGCGGACTCCCGGGATGACAAAATCAGCCGTTCCACTTCCCCGCGTCTTTGAGGATGTCGATAAATTTATCCCTATCCTCCC
>QKAI01000235.1 GCA_003246505.1 Spirochaetaceae bacterium
AGCCGCTCCAGCCGCGGACTGAGCGATCAGCTGGCTTCGGGGACGGCGGAGATATCATCCAATTCCCATGAGGTGTCGGCCACCACGGAATCCATCAGCAAACGGATAGGCATGCTCTCGGGGAACATAGAGATCTCCACGACCAGCGTGAAGGAGATCAAGGACCAGATCGTCCGGGTCAACGAGAACATAGACAACGAGACATCCTATATCACGGAGTCCTCCGCGGCCATTACGGAAATGGTGGCGTCCATCCAGAACCTGACCCGCATCTCCACGGAGAAGCAAACCGTGATCCAGGAATTGGCCGATTATTCCCAGAGCAGCAGCGATGCCATGGAGAAAACCGCCCGGAATATCATAGAAATTTCCGAATCGGTGGATACCATTCTGGAACTGGTGAACGTCATCAACGGCGTTTCCGATCAGATCAACCTGCTCTCCATGAACGCGGCCATCGAGGCGGCCCATGCGGGGGAAGCGGGTAAGGGGTTCGCCGTTGTGGCCGATGAAATACGCAAGCTGGCCGAAACGACCAATGAACAGTCCTCCCGGATCACGAGTTCGGTGAATACGATCGCCGAGAAAATCGAACGTTCCGGTCTCGAATCTAAAAATTCCGAACAGTCCATCCGCGTCATCAACAGCAACATAAAGCAGATTTCCGATACCATCGGAGAGCTGGTACAGGGAATGTCCGAGATTTCCGAGGGCTCCCGCCAGATCATAGAATCCCTGAATGTCCTGGTTTCCTCCTCCCAGGCGGTAAGAGAGTCCGCCCTGGAGGTTAACAGCAAATCGGATATGGTTCTGGGGGAGATGGAATCCATCAACCGCCTCTCCCAGGAAAATCTCGACGGGATTACCGAGGTGGTCGCCGGGAACAACTCCATAACCGAGGCGATAGAAGGCCTGGCCCGGATGGGTAACGAAAACAACGACAATATCAACTCCATGGACAGGGAGCTGAACCGCTTCATCGTACAAGGATAAAGGGACGGGGACCGCGTTGTCTTAATGGCCTGTTCCCGGTATACTGACCCCATGGACGAAGATAGAAAACGGGAGGTGAAGCTCCATCCCTCCTGGCTCACCTGGCTGGAACAGGAATTCCATGAGCCCTATATGGTGGAACTGAGACGGTTTCTCCAGGAAGAGAAGAAAGGGGGGAAGGAGATCTTTCCCCCGGGGAACGAGTATTTCAATGCCCTGAATACGACCCCCCTGGACAGGGTAAAGCTGGTCATCATAGGTCAGGATCCCTACCACGGCCCGGGCCAGGCCCACGGGCTCTGCTTTTCCGTCCGCCCCGGGGTTCCCATCCCCCCCTCCCTGCGCAACATGTACAAGGAGCTGTCCCGGGAAATGGATTTCACCCCCGTGGAGCACGGCTGCCTCGTCCCCTGGGCGGAGCAGGGCGTCCTCCTCCTCAACGCGGTTCTGACGGTGGAGTGCCACCGGGCCGCCTCCCATCAGGGAAAGGGCTGGGAACGCTTCACGGACCGGGTGATCGAGGTGGTTAACGGGAAGACGGAAAATACGGTCTTTTTCCTGTGGGGATCCTATGCCCAGAAGAAGGGGTCCATCATAGACAGGAACCGGCACCTTGTGCTGGAAGCCCCCCATCCCTCGCCCCTGTCCGCCAGCCGGGGGTTCTTCGGCTGCGGCCATTTCGCCCGGGCCAACGACTACCTGATATCAAAGGGCCGGGAACCGATCAACTGGCAGCTCCCCGGCGAGTACTATCTGTAGGCTTCAAAGGCGCCGTCGGATCCCCCTCTCCCCCCAGCTCCAGATGAGGAGCAGAAGAAAGACCGCTCCCCCCGCCGTGAGGGAGATAAGCCGGAAGAACCCGGTCCTGTCCCGATTGTCCCGGATCTGTCCGGTCCTGATGACCGGCAGGCCGTAGCTCAGGGAGGCGGATGTGTTTCCCAGATCGGAGTAGATAATCTTCTCCCCCTCCCGTATGTACCCCAGCCTTCGGGCGAGGAGGGAGATGGTGTACCGGTCGTTCTTGAGCTGGTCCAGATGGATCTGGACGTCCCGGTTCTCCCGGGTCAGAATCTCCATGTTTCCTTCCAGGTTCTCCCTGTCCTCCCGCAGGGTCCTCAGGGCGTATACGCCCTGGTTTCCCCAGAAGAGATTCAGAGTCAGGAAAAGATAAAGACCGGCGAACAGGGCCGGGAACAGACATTTTCGCAGCATTTCTTTTTATAACGGCGGGCAATGGAAAAACTTGATAATTTGTTTTACTATGTTCCTAGGGACATGCGCCTGCCCCTCGCGTCGATTAACTGCGTTTTTTTATTGATATTTACCGGTGAAACGCCGATATATGTAAAGAAATTGTACTGAGGAGATATCCATGGCCAAGGATGACAGTAAAAAAGAACGGGAAGATGAAAACCTGGAACAGTACGGAGTCTGGGTGAAAACCGGTTCCAAGGGAATCGAAGAGATGGAACCGGATATGATTGAGATTGACGATGACCAGGATCCGGACCAGCTCTACATTACCGAGGAGGAGGAGGATCTTCTCGACGAACTCAGTACCAGCGAGGATGAGGGGGATTCGGATATCTCCCTGGACGGGATGGACGAGGACCGGTTCGACTTCACCAGTCTGGACGATGATTCTCTGGAGGATGATCTGGACTTCTCCGACGTGGCCAGTATTGAGGAGACCATAGAGGATTCCCTTCCCGATTTCGAAGATATCGCCGATGAAACGGCCCACCCCCTGGAAGACGCGGTGGACAGGCTGGAGGCGCAGACCGATTTCCTGGCCGAATCCTCCCGCCAGCTTAATATACTGGAAAAGATAGAGAGCGAACTCTCCACCATTCGGGACGAGATCAAGGATCTCAAGAAAGAGATCAGTACCATGAGACTCATGCCCCGGGCCGAGGATTCCCGCGGGGAGGAGGAAGAGGAACCGGTGGCCGGTTTCTTTGATGACAGCGATCTGGATGAAACCATAGCCCTGACGGGTGACGAACTGGACAATATTCTGGATGAATCGGAGGAGGAGATCCCCGGCGGGGAACCGGAAGAGGAGGAGGATCTCCTTCTGGAACCGGAGGAAACCCTGCCGGAGGACGAGTTCCAGGACGAGGCGGATTTCCTTTCCGACACCCCCCTGGAGGAGACCCTCGCCGATGCTCTGGAAGAGCCCGATGAGGACCCCGCCCTCTCCATGCTGACTAACATGGACGGGGAGGAAGGGGAATTCCTTCCCTCCGAAGAGGAGAGTCTCGAAATTACCATAGACGATCAGGGGGATGTCAGCGAAGAGGAGATCAATCTGGATAATCTCCTGGACGATGATGAGATAAGCATTGAAGAGATCTCCCTGGAAGACCTGGGCGTGGAAGAGGAAGAGCCCCTGGAGATCAGCAATTCCGAATCCAGTGCCGAGCCGGTCATGAGCATCGACGATGTGGAGCCCTCCGACGAGGTGGAAGAGATCGACATAGACGATATGATAACCGCGTCCCCCGACGATGATCTGGTCATCGAAGAGGTGGACCTGGACGATCTTGGCATTGATCTGAGCGAATTCGGCGAGGAAAGCATAGAGGAGATGGACGAGGAGGATGCCCCCGAAGAGGTATCGGCGGAAGAGGAAATACCCGCCGGAGAATCCTCCCTGGACGAATCCATTTTCGACGAGGGAGAGGAGGTCTCCTTTGAGGATATGGACGGGGACATCGTCTTTGAAGAGGAGGGCTCCTTCAGCGAATCCGATGAGATCGAGAGCGTTGACCTTTCCGAGTTCTCCGAAGAATCCCTGGATGAGGATATCGACGACCTGGAGAGCATCGAGCTGGACGATATAACCCTGGAAGAGGATATGCCGGAAAATCTGGCCAACGCGGTGGAGCCCCTTTCCAGTCTGACCGAAGAGGAAAGCGCCATTGAATTCGAGGAGACCTCCTCCATGGAGGATTTCCTGGAGGAAGGGGAATCCCCCGATGAGGAGGAGTCTCTGGAGTTTCCCGAATCGGATGAGGCGGAGTTCCCCCTGCCCCCGGAGGGTTCCGACGACGATACCCTGATCGATGATATGACCCTCGATGAAGAGGAGATCACCCTGGAAAGCCTGGAGATACCCGAGGACGGGGAGATCTCCCTCGATGAAATGGAAAGTTTCTCCCTTGATGAAACGGAGGAACTGGTCATTGAGGAAGAGGAAGAGGATGATCTCTCCCTGGATGAAGCGGAAGAACTCATAATGGATGAGGATGAGGACCGGGACTTCTCCCTGGATGAGGATGATGAAACCCTGATCGATACCCCGGAGGAGGACTCCGATTCGGAATACGAACTGGAAGAGACCCTTATCGGCGAAGACGGGGAGGAGGAGTTCCTGGACCTTGATCTGGATCTCGATCTGGACCTGGACGGGGAGGATGATTTCGCCGGCGAAGAGATTCCCGAGGAAAAGGACGAGGATGTATCGGAAAGCTTCTCCATAGAGATTGAGGATGATTCCATCGATGAGACGGCTCCCGTGGAGGACCTGAGCATCGAAGATGAGAATCTTGACGAGATCCTTGAGGAGATCTCCCTCTCCGACGGTCTGGGGGAATTCGGGGAGACCGAAGAGACACCCAGGAGATCCCCCCTGCCTACGGCTCGCGAGTTCTCCGAGCTGGAGGAATCGGGGGAATTGAAATCCCTCCCCTACGATCTCAAAGAGGAGATTAAGGAAGTCCTGACCTATATGGATCAGCTCCTGGAGGCTCTCCCGGAGGACAAAATCCAGGAATTCGCCAGGAGCGAGCATTTCGAAGTATACAAGAAGATTTTCACAGAACTGGGGATCACCAAATAATGGGTCTACTGGACCGGGCCGTTCTCAGCGAGACCCTTCAGCCCCTCTCTGTGGATGGGCTGACCGGACGGGATACGGGTCTCCTCGAGAGGCCCACCCTTCTGCTGAATGGCATGGGCCGGACATGGGGTCTGGACAGGGGGGCGCTGCTCTCCCTGGACAGAAAAACGAATACCCTGGTCCCCCTGGAGATAACCGGTTTTGATACGACCACCCGGCGCCGCCTTATCCTGGAAAGGGAGAGGGCCGTGGAATGGCTGGGTGGGAAAAGATTTTTCCTCCTCCGGGACAGCGGGCTCTACGGCTCCTACTTCTCCGCCAGGGAGATGGGGCTTTCCTCATCCCTCCTGGGAATTTCCTTTCAGTCCGAGGAATCGGGACTTTTCGCCCTTGTTCTGTTCCTTCTTGATGAGGATGACAGAAGGGGTGCCCCATCGCCGGATTTTCCCTTTTCCGTTGAGGGGGAGATAGAGACCTGGCTCTACAAAGCCCTGTTTCCTTCGGAAAAAGCTGACCGGGACAGAATTACCCTGCTGGAGGAGGAGGAACTGCACAGGACCCTTCTCACTGAGGGCGAGGATAGCGTCCTCCTCCGCATCCCTCTCACGCCTCTCCTGGAGTATGTCACTTCCCGGGAGAGCCTGAAGGAGAGCTTTGACAGCCGGAACGAAATCCTTGGCCTATTCGCCTCTTTTTTTAATGAAAGGGTACAGCTTTACATAGATCGGAGGGATAGCCTCTTCATTCTTCAGCCCAGGGAACTTTTCCCCGGAGTCCGCCTTATGGAAAACCAGATTCGCCTCTCCCTGGAACAGCTGGTGGGAGCGGGTATCGGGGAGGATCTCATTTCCCTGAGCGTTCTTCCCAACCCGGGAATAAAAAGGGATCTGGAACAATTTCTGAATCCTTAATGGAAACCGATTCTCCCTTCCCCCCGGTAAAGATCAGGGGGAAGTACCTTCATTCCCCCTACAATCCCCTGAGGGAAGCGGAAAAAATCATAGGCGAAGCGGATTACACCGGGAAAACCCATGTCATTCTCTTCGAACCGGGCCGATGCTATGCGGGGGAGATCCTCCTCAAGAAATATCCCTCCCTCCGTCTTCTCGTCCTGTCCCCTCTGGATCTTCTCCCCGACGGGATGAAGGGCAATGAGCGGGTCGCCTACTGGACAGGGGACCTGGAGGGGGGAATGGAGGGTTTCCTCTCCGAACATATCCACGAAAGCGATCTGGATCGCCTGGCCTATCTCCCCTGGCCTCCCTCGGTGCGTATTTTATCCGAAGAAGCTTCCCTGGCCGGCGGGACCCTCAGCCGGTTTCTGAACAGGCTCGGGGCCAACCGCAGCCATATCCTCGGCTTCGGCAGGAAGAATCTGAGAAACAGCATCATAAATTTCCTTCAGTCCGCCCCGCCGCGGCTGCCCGACCTGCGGGGAAAACCGGTAATAATCGCCGCCTCCGGACCGGGTCTGGGGAATCAGCTGGAGGAGATTAAAAGACACGGGAGAGGGCACTTCCTCCTGGCCCTTCCTTCGGCGGTTCCCGCCCTGGAAAGGGAGGGGATAACACCGGATCTGATACTCTCCACCGATCCGGGCTACTGGGCGTCCTGTCACTTTTCCCATTTCCCCCCCGCCGTGCCCGTCGGCATCGGCCTGAACGGGCGGGCGGAATACTCCGGGGGCAGGGTGATTTCCCTCCTGTTCAACCAGCAGACCTATCCGGACAGGCTGTTTCTCTCCGGAATACCCCTTCCCCCCATCGGGGGGACCGGATCGGTGGCCCTGGCCGCCCTGGAATGGGTATCCCCGATGGGTGCCTCCTCGGTAACATTCGCCGGTCTGGACATGTGCCTCTCCGATCTGCGCAGCCATGTTTCACCCCACGGGTTCGAATCCCTCCTCATGGCCCGGTCGGAGAGAAGGAATTCCCTGTACCAGATCTATTTTGAACGGGCCCAGGCGGTCACGGCGAAGAGGGAGGGCTCCCTACGCTACGGCCGTTCCCTGGACCAGTACCGGAGCTGGCTGGAGGGGCGTTCTTTCCCGGTGCCCCTTTATCGGCTCGGCCCCAACGGGCTCACTCTCCGGGGGCTCGAGGAGATAGACCGGATCTCCCCGTTGCCCGAATCGTCCTGCCCCTGGCATCCCCTCCCCTATCCGGACAGGAAGACCCGAAAAAGGCGTATCCTCTCACTTATAGAGAACTGGCGAGTGGAAATACCACGGCGGCTGGAAGGTTATATTCCTTCCCCTTTCCCCGGTCATCCCGACGAATTTGATGATTTCATCTATACCCTTATTCCGGATAATTTCAGGCGATTAAGGGAAAGGGATCATTCGGAAAAGGAAAAACGTGAGGCACTGAGAGAGAGCGGGGACAGCATCGGTGAATTTCTGAATCGGATGGAGGAGCTTTGTGAGCGGATTTCTTGAGAAGAATCTGACCGTTCTCAAGGGCGACGGATTCCCCCTGAAGGATTGGAACCATATCTCCCTATCCCCCTCCCGATCGGGCCAGCCCGTCCCCAGCCTTTCCTGGGAAGGGAGAAGCTATCCCCTTCACTCCCTCATCGATCCCCGCAGGGAAGGGGAAAAACTGCTCCGGACCTACCGCCCGGCGGGTATGAAGATTTTTCTGGGACTGGGAGGGGGCTATCAGATCGAACCCTTTGCGGGGGTGGGCAAAATCCTCATCATCGAACCGGACAGGGAGATGGCCGGCGGGCTTCTCAGCAAGATGGACTTCACCGGCCTCCTCTCCCGGAGGAATGTGACCTTGCTGATATCACCCGAAGGGGAGGAGATAATCCAGTGGCTTTTAGATAATTACCATCCCCTCCTTGACGGCTCCCTGGATGTCCTTCCCCTGCGCCCCTGGCAGGAGAAGCGGAAAGAGCGCTTTGACCTATGCTCCGGGGCCATCCAAAGGGCTCTGGAGCACATCGGCGCAGACTGTTCCACCCAGAAAAGGCTGGGGAGACAGTGGCAGAGAAACATC
>QKAI01000138.1 GCA_003246505.1 Spirochaetaceae bacterium
AGGAGGGACAGGGGGAGAAAGCGGAGAAGCAGGGGGTTCTCCCTCAATGCCTGAAGGCTGCTCCCTTCCCGGTAGGTGGCATGGGCTTTCTGTTCCTCCCTGTTTTTCTGGACTCCCGGTTCCCGGATGAAGAGGAAAATCAGAAGAACCGTAAGGAGGGTGGAAAGTCCGTCTCCCCAGAAAAGCCACTCCCTGTGGGCGTTGAAGAGGAATCCCGCCAGGAGGGGGCCGATGGAAACGCCGATGTTTATTCCCAGGTAGAGGAGGGAGAAGGCGGCGGGACGCTCCTCTTCCCCGGTCAGATCGGTCAGGAGAGCCGTGCTTATGGGACGGGCGGCCCCGTTGAAGAAAATGAATAACAGAATGAGCAGGGTGATGCGGGGGCTGTCCGGAATGAAGCCGCAGAGGATGATGCTCAGCGCGGACAGGCTCTGGGTCGCCATGAGGAGGGTCTTCCGCCCCCGGGAATCGGTGAGCCTTCCCCCGGCCAGGGTCCCCGCCGTCATGCCTATCCCCACAAGGGAAAGGACCAGCCCGGTCAGCTTTTCGCTGAAGCCCAGGTAGGTCGTCAGGTAGAGGGTCAGAAAGAAATTGACAAAATCTCCCATCCTGTTGATGATCCGGGCGAGAAAGAGTATATATACGGGGAAGGGAAGCCCCCCGTAGGGGGCGAGGATCCTTTTTGTCAGGTTCAGAATTCTCATCCCCCGATTAAAGCAGAAAAAAGGATGAATGGGAATTCTTCTATTGCGGCATTTTCACGGCCCTTACGGGAACCGCTTCCACGTAGCCCCTTTCCCCCAGGGGCATCAGCTGATAGCGTGGGGCCGCTTCCCGGTCCCATTCGTAACCGAGCCAGAGTGGGTCGTAGTCGGTTATGCCCTTCTGCACCGCCCCTATGACTTCCATCATCCTTTCGTCGCTCTCTTCGTAGGGCTGGCTCTTGAAGACCAGGTATGTCCCGGCGGAAAGGGGCAGGCTCCGCATCCCCTCCGGGAGGGGGCCGGAATAATCCCGGGGCATCTCAACCCCCTGGACGTACTCCGAACAGCCGGCCGGGCGGATAGGGGCGGGCAGCCAGAGTCCCATGGGCTCCCCCAGGGCGCCCTCGAGTTCGGTCAGCTTTCCCCAGACGTCGCATCCCGCTTCCTCGCAGTATTCGAAGTAGTGGCTCGCTTTCTTTCCGGGATAGAACAGCAGCTGCCGCTCTTCCCTCTCCATGATCTGCGTGAATACATTCAGATAATCCATGTTTTTCTCCCTGTACCCCAGGGGATAGGCCTTCATCCCCCGGGGCATAAAATGTTTTATTTCCGGTTTTAGCTGCCGGAATTCCTTAGGAGAGATGCCGAAGTAGCCGGAAAAGGACCGGGTAAAGACCTCATGGGAGCGGAAGCCGAAATCAAAGGCCGTATCGATGATCCTGCCCTCCCTCCGCCTCAGAGCTTCCGCCGCACCGATCAGCCTCCGGCTCCGGATATAGTCAAAGAGATTCTCCCCGGTCCTCCCTTTGAAGAACCGGGAAACATACTCCCCGGAATAACAGACCCGGTCGCTGATTTTCTCCAGGGTCAGTTCCTCCCCCAGATGGGTTTCAATAAAAGATTTGATCTCCTCCAGGAGTCCTTCTCCGTCCATCGTTCCTTCCTGTGAATGGATTATCCCACGGATGATTCGTTCTTTCTTGACGATTATTGACCGCCAACGGATTTTTCAGGTGTAGCGGACGCCCCGTTCTATCCGGAAAGGCGGCTTCCCTGACAGATTACCAGAAGAGATTTGGTTCATCAATGGAAGGGCGTATCCTCTTTGGACAGCAAAAGTGGGTCAATAAGTCCTTATTGTGTCATAACGGCTCACATATTTTCCTTTCCGGGGCGGATGTTTCCTTCTGATACAATCAGTTATTATTCGCTTCCCAGGCTATATGGGGTGAGGTATTCTTTTAAATGTTTTATATAAAATGAATTAAATGAAGATTCAAGAAATTGGCACGGAATATGCGTTACTATGGGTGTAAGGGCTTTTGAGAGCCCGGGATAACATTACAGACCGCCGGCAGGGTCCGGCCATGGAGGATAATATGAACTATATGGTAACCAAAAACAGAGTGAACGACATGGACAGGCTTTTCGATTCCTTTTTCCGCTGGGACAGCGCTCCCTCCGCGGGAGTACCTGCCGTGGATATTACCGAATCGGAAACGGGTTACGAGATCGTCGCCGAGCTTCCCGGTTTCTCCGAGGATGAGCTGGATATTCAGGTCAAGGAGAACCTGCTGACCATAAGGGCAGAGAGGATGGAAAAGGCGGAGAAGGAAGGGGCGGAGGAGAAGAGCGAGGTCCGCTACCTTAAGAGGGAACGGTCGATCAGTTCCTACTCGAGGAGCTTCTATCTGCCCAAGGATGCCCAGAAGGAGGGTATTGAGGCGGAGTTTAAGAACGGCCTCCTCACCCTGACCGTCGCCAAGCAGGAAGAGGCCAAGCCCCTCACCATACAGGTGAAAACGAAGTAGGGATTGTTTCCTGTAAGAGAGCCCGCCCGGAGCGTACTGCCGGAGCGGGCTTTTTTTTAGAACCGACCCTCCGCCATGGAGTCGAAGGCTTCCTCGGGCAGGCCGTACCTGCGGCCCAGATCCTCCAGGGTTTTCCTGTCCTCCGGGGAGAGGGCGAACTCCCCCGATGCGGCGTAGCTCTCCATCGCCCTGTCTATGATGCCTTTTCCTTCCCGAAAGTCATCGGGGGTGATCTCCAGACGGTCCCGGATCTGCTCCAGGGTGTCATCGGAGAGGGACTCGTAGGATTGCTGCAGCTGGACCGCCACTTCCTCTCCGCTCGCCCCTCTCATGGCCATTTTTCTGAGTTTGACCACATCGTCGGAGATCTCCGATTTCTGAAGGATGTTGTACACGTCCAGGGCCTTTTCCATCTGCTCCTTCTCCGACTGGGAGATCCCCATGGATTCGGCGATTTTCACCGCCGCCCCCTTGGGGAGGGGAACCTTGCCGTTTGCCAGGGCCAGAGCGTAAATGACGACGGCCACCACGAGAACCAGAAGTCCCAGAAGGACGTATTTGATGATTTTTCCTGCCATGTCAGTATTTATAGCCCATTCCCGCGGAGAATGCCAGATCGCCCGTGGAAAAGGTATCCCCCTCCTCGCCCAGGCCGGCCACGGCATAGGCAAGCAGGGTGAATCCCTGGTAAACGTTCCAGCTGAACCCGCCGGTGAGTTGCGCGGATTGCGTGGGGGAGGCGAAAACCGCCATGAGGGGAAGGGAGAGATTCTGCCCCAGGCCGAGCACCAGTTCCGGATAGAGGTAGAAATCTCCGGTCAGGTAGACAAGGGCCTCCAGCCGGGCGGAAAGGGTGCTGTCGTACCCCAGGCCGAACTGGCGGAAGACCCCCGCCGAGGCGTGGACCGAGTCCCTGACATTATCCGCCAGGGAGGCGTCCTCGAAGGGAACCGCCAGGGAGGCGGAGCCGTACCAATCCAGCCAGCCGTAGCCGTGCAGGCTCAGGTAGGGGCGGTGGCCCGTGGCGTCCCCCGCCGTCTTCGTCTGCCCCTTGCACAGATAGCCCGTTTCCAGGGACACCCCCCCCAGCTCGGTGACGAAACGGCCCCCGGCGCTGGTGGCGGTGATGCCCGGTACGACCGGGGAGGAGGGATCTGTCATGTCCGGCGAAGGGGCCATGACGATGGCCTCCAGATAGCTGCGGCCGGCGCTGTACCGGACCAGGGTGAGGAGGGCCGTGTCGCTGCGTATTTCATCGGCTGTCAGATCCGCCGACGGATCCAGGCTCCCGTAGAGTACATCCCCCGCGTTAAAGACCTGTCCGTCACCCCAGCCTATGCGGGTTTTGCCCATGGTCAGGCGCAGGGAGGGGAACTGTACCTTTACGGAGGCCTTTTCCAGGTTCACCAGCGTGTAACCCGAGGGCAGCCCGTCCATGGGGATGTAGGAGAGGGTAAGCTCCCCCTTGACGTTGCTGTTTCCCGTGGAGCGGACGGAAAGGTCCGCCGTCCCCGAGCCGCCGTAGGACCAGGTGCCCGCCGCCTCCGTCCGGGATACCGCCTGGAGGAGCTTCATATCCAGGGTAAGGAGGGATTCCCCCCAGGCCAGGGGAAGGGCCATGAGGGCAAGCAGAAAAGCCGTTCCGATTTTTTTCATCTATTCCCGTCCTTTACGCCCTCATCTCTTCGATAATGGGCAGTTTGATGATTTTGTGCAGGGAGAACCAGGTGACGGCCAGGCAGATGAGGACTCCCGCTATCAGACCGTAGAGATAACTCATGCCGTTCCAGACGCCGTGAATGATGCCGGTGAACCGGTAGCCCACCGAGAAGTCCCTCATCATGAAGGAGAAGTCGAGCCCCCTGTTGACCATGGGGATATTGCCCAGGAGGCCCAGAACAATTCCTCCCGTTGAGCCGAGGATGCCAATCAGGCCCGCTTCGTAGAGGAAAAGCCGCAGGAGGGCCCCTTCCTTCATGCCCAGGGAGCGCATCATGCCCATCTCCCTCTGCCGTTCCATGACGGACATGAGCATGGTATTGGCCAGGCCCACCGAAGCGATAATGAAGACCAGGAAGAGGATGACCCCGCTGGAGTAGGTATCTCCCCCGGCGGCGGCCAGATAATCGGCGGACCAGTCCCGCCATCCGTGATATTCAGCCCCGTACTGTGCGGCTATGCTGATTATCCTCTCCTCGGCACGGGCCCTCTCCCTCCGGCCTGCGGGGAGGTCCACCTGGATGTGGGAGACGGCCCCCTCCAGGGCCAGGTAGTCATCGGCCGTGTCCAGGGTGATGAACATGTAGGACCGGTTGATCTGGGAGTTGGGGGAGTTCACAAGTCCGGTGATCTCCAGTTCCACCGCCTCCCGGGAGCCCCAGCGGTCGGTGACTTCCAGGGTGACCGCGTCCCCCACTTCCAGGCCCATATCCTGGGCCATCCATTCCCCCAGGGCGGTCCCGTCCTCCCCTTCGGAGGGAAAGCGCCCCGTCCTTACCGTCTCCGCAAGCCGGTTGACCCGCCGGTCCTCCTTAGGATCCAGGGCGGTGACGACCACGGGAAAGCTGCCCCCTATGCCGGTCCTCACCACGGCGGTGGCGGTGAACTCCGTACGCTTGGCCGAAGGAATCCCCGCTTCGGAAAGGGCCTTTGCCAGTTCGTCCGGATTTTCCAGGGAATCGGCTAGGGGCAGGTTCTTCCAGTCATCCCAGTATTCCGGCGTCACCAGTCGGCCCTCTCCCATCTCGTAGTAGATGAGGGCCAGTTCCGATTCCCGGCGGGTGCCCATGAGCATGGAATCCATGAGGAGGAAGAAGGCGATCCCCACGGCCAGGACCGTCACGGTTATGATCGTACGCCGTTTATAGCGGAGAAGGTTCTTCCCCGCCAGACGGATCAGAAAGTAGCCCTTCATCAGAACAGGGCTTCCTCGGTGAAAAGCCGGTCCTCCAGAACGGGATTCAGCTCTATATCCTGAAGCTTCATCTCCGTGTGGGAGTCACCTTTCACCAGATCCCGGAGAATGAGGTGGGAGAGGATAAATTTGTCCCCCACTTCCTTTACGCCCAGGACTTCGATGTTCTTCAGGAGCACGTCCCTCTTGGAGTAGTACTCCCCGAAGACGAGGACGTAGGTGTCCCTGTTGATCCAAAGAATCTGTTTATAATAGGGGGCGTTCCGCTTTTTGGCGGTGAGGATGACCCGGTAGCAGTTCTGCCCCTTCTTCAGCTCCTCCCTGTCCAGGACAGCGTTGTACGTATCCAGGGTATCGTTCCCCTCGCTCACGTCCTCGTAGGAGATGTCCCCGAAAAGGGTGTCCTTGAGGGCGGAGCCGCTCAGGCGTATGGTCTCCTCCGCATCCGGGTCATAGAGGTACATGGTGTCGTTCACCCGCAGGACCTTCTGCCCCGCCTCCTCCGGATTGGTGAATTCCAGAAGGAACTCCCGGTCTCCCCGGCTCCAGCTGATGAAGGTGCTGGTAATGTCGCCGAACCGGTCGTGGGAGATCATGGTTCCCGTGGATTTCTGGGTGTCGAAGGACTGGAGCTCGTCGCACTTCTCGATGATCTCCTCCCCCGTGATAGCCCCCGCCGCGGCGAGCAGGGTGAAGAAAAATGTCAGTATCAGCGCTTTTTTCATGGTTGACTCCTTATGTCAGATAGCCCTCAGGGCTTCCACCGGCTCGATCTTCGATGCCCGGCGGGACGGTATGAATGTGGACAGGGAGGCCACGGCAACGGAGTAGATGAAGACTACCACCGTGTTCTTGAGGCTCAGCCCAAGGTAGAGGTAGTTGGACATGTTGAAGCCCTCCATATCCTCCACCATGGTGCCCAGGGGAATTCCCGACTTACCCACGGCCAGGATGATGATAATGCCCACCGCCGTTCCGGCCAGGGCCCCGATAAGGCTGATGAAGAATGCCTCAAGGAAGAAGAGCCGGGTCAGCTCCCTCCCCCGCATACCCATGGCCCCCAGGGTGCCGATCTCCTTCATCCTCTCATAGATGACCATGATGGTGGTGTTGATGATGACCGAGCTGCCCAGGACGAAGAAGAAGAGGGCGAAGACGTTGTAGATGTTGGAGGCCAGGTTCATCATGGAGAATACCAGGTTCGTCTCCAGCCAGGACTCGATTTTCAGGTCCGGATAGGACGGTCCCAGATCCTTACGGAGCAGGGTGGCCGCGTCATCCGCGGAGAGGGCCTTCTCGTCCACGGTAAGGAGTATCTCCGAGAGGCCGTCCTCCATAAGGAGCAGGCGCTGGGCCGTGTCCAGGGGCATGAGAACCGTGGTCCCGTTGAGGGAGGTGACCGGGTAGGCCAGAAGGCCCGTCACCGTCAGGGTGAAGTGCTTGGAGGTGCGGTTGGACTTCTGGGTCAGGATGGTGATTTTTTCCGGTTCCCCATCGTTCAGATCCAGGCCCAGCTCCTACGCCAGCTTTATGCCTATGACCGCTTCCATCTCCCCCGGCTCGGGGAGGCGCCCCGCCACGAGGGCCTCGTCCAGGTGCTGGAAATCCTTCTCCAGTGAAAAATCCACCCCCTTGCCCAGAACGTTGTGCTCCCGGTCGTCCCGGTAGATCCTCCCGGGGAAGTTGATCCTTTCCGAAACCCCGGTGACCCAGGGGTAGGAGGCGAAGCTATCCGCCGTCTCCTTCCCCTTCTCCACATAAAGATGAACCGGGTTGAGCCGCTCGTATTTGTCGAACTCCGCGTTACGTATGCGGATCATACCGGTGATATAGCGCTGCTCGTTCCGGGCCATGTCATCCAGCATCCCCTCCATCATCCCGAACAGGAGGACGATGCTCATGGTGGCCACGGCGATGGCCGAGCCGGATAAAATGCTCCTCCTTCTGTTTCTCATGATATTCCTTAACGCGATATGGGACAGTTTCATGACAGCTTTCCTCCTATACATATCTGAGGCATTCGGTGATTTCCATCTTCGTCAGCCTTTTCGTGACGAACCAGGATATTCCCGAGCAGATTCCCATGCCTCCCGCCAGGGCGATAACGTAGTCCCTGATGATCCAAATCCCGTACATTATGCCGGACACCCGGTAGCCTACCTTGACGTCCTTAAGCAGGTCACCGTAGTTGATGCCCACCTTTACCAGGTAGAGGTTGATCGCCCCTCCCCACAGCATGCCTATGATGCCGCCGATCAGTCCGATGCCCGCCGCCTCTATGAGAAAGGTCCGGCGCAGATCGGAGTCGGTCATGCCCATGGCCCTCATCATCCCCAGCTCCCTGGTCCTCTCGAAGAGGCTCATGAGCACCGT
>QKAI01000308.1 GCA_003246505.1 Spirochaetaceae bacterium
ATTGGGCCCTTTGAACTGGGATCTCCAATCCGGCGAGGTCCATATGATCGTCGGGGAAAACGGTTCGGGCAAATCCACCCTCATGAAGCTCCTGGCCGGCTGGTTCTCCCCCACCTCGGGGCGCATCCTCATCGAGGGGAAGCCGGTCAAGTTCAAGGCCATCAAGGATGCCTACGACCGGGGGATCTTCTATCTCCACCAGGAGTTCCAGTGCTTCGAGAATCTTATGGTGGCGGAGAACCTTTTCCTGGGGAATCTGCCCTCCCTGGGCCGGTTCTCCCTCTTCTACAACAGGAACAAAATCCTATATAAAAGCCGGGAAGCCTTCAAGGAACTGGGGATCACCCTGTCCGAACGGGCCCTGATCGGGGAACTGAACTACGCGGAAAGGCAGCTCGTCTCCGCCGTGAGGGGCTATCTCTCCCCGGCCAAGATCATCATCTTCGACGAGCCCTCCTCGGTTATGTCCCCGGCGGAGCGGGAGATCCTCTTCGACATCGTCCGCCGCCTCAAGGCGCAGGGGAGGATCATCGTCTACATCTCCCACAGGCTCGACGAGATTTCCCGTATCGGGGACCGGCTCTCCGTCATGGACAAGGGCCGCCTCGTGGTGACCCAGGAGTGCGCCGCCATCGATCAGAACCGGCTGATCCGCATCATGACCGGCCAGGTCCATAAGGACCGCTATCCCCGGCTGGCCACGAAGAGGAACAAGATCGTCCTCTCCGTGAACGATCTGCAGTACTCCCCCATCCTCAAGGGGATCAACTTTGACCTGAGGGAAGGGGAGATTCTGGGCATAACGGGACTCATGGGTTCGGGGCGCACCCTCCTGGCCAACTGCCTCTTCGGGGTGGTGACCCCTACGGGGGGTTCCATCACCATAGAGGGGAAGGAGGTCTCCTTCCAGCACCCGGTGGAGGCCATGTCCGAGGGCATCTCCCTCATCCCGGAGGACCGCATGAAGAACGGCATCTTCTCCCGGATGGACCTTCTCCACAACATGACCAGCGCCTCCCTGGACCGGTACCGGCACCTGTTCTTCCTTGACGAAACCTTCATGGACGAGATCACCCGGAGCTATGTGGACATCATGCGGATCAACCCGGGGAAGTCCAACGACATCATAGACCAGTACTCCGGAGGGAACCAGCAGAAGGTGATGGTCTCCAAGTGGCTCATGAGCCGGACGAAGATCTACATCATGGACGAACCGACCCGGGGCATCGACCACGCCTCCCGGGTGGATATCTACAACACCATGAACGACCTGACCGCCAAGGGGGCCGGCATCATTCTCATCTCCTCCGAGATAGAGGAGACCATGGGCATGGCGGACCGCATCCTCGTTCTGGCCAACGGGGTCATCTCCCAGGAAATGACCCGGGAGGAAGCCACCAAGGAGGGGATCATCGCCGCGGCGACCGCAGAGATTTAGTCTCCGTCGAGAAAGCCGATGGGGCAGCCCGCCGGTTCTTTACCTAACCGTCCAATCCTCTGCGGACCGCCGACGCCAGCTGCCTGCTGGAAAAGGGCTTCTGGATAAAGTGGACCCCCTTCTCGAGAACTCCATGGCGGGCGATGATGTCATCGGTGTACCCGCTCATGAAAAGGCATATCACTCCGGGATGGTCGGATCTGATGAGATCCGCGAGTTCCCGGCCGTTCATTTCGGGCATGATAATATCGGTGATGACAAGGTCAAAGGGAATCCCCCCTTCCTTTGCCAGGGAGAGGGCCATCTCCGGCGAATCGGCGGCGTATACCCGATAGCCCAGATTTTCGAGCATCGTCGACGTCATCTTCAGAAGAGATTTGTCGTCCTCCACTACGAGTATGCACTCATTCCCGCCGGAGGTATCCTCGGACTGCTCCTCCGGTGGGGATTCATCCGTCCCGGGCTCTTTCGGGAGGAACAGTTTGAATGTCGTGCCGATGCCCTGTTCGCTGTAGACATTGATGCTTCCCCCGTTCTGCCTTATTATGCCGTAAACAGTGGAAAGGCCCAGGCCCGTTCCTTTTCCCGTATCCTTTGTCGTAAAGAAGGGTTCGAACATATTGGCGAGGGTATAATCGTCCATGCCCCTGCCGTCATCCGTGACGGACAGGCACACATAATCCCCCGGCTCCACCCCGGGATGGAAGTGGCAATAGGTCTCATCCAGGGTCTGGTTATAAGTTTCCAGGATTATCCTGCCCACGTCTTCAATCGCGTCCCTGGCGTTGACGCAGAGATTAGCCAGGATCTGATCGATCTGAGCGGGATCGATCCTGATAAGCCAGAGATCCACCCCGGGTTTGAGAACGAGATCGATCGATTCGCCGATAAGGCTCTTCAGCATCCTGTGCATGCCTTCTATGGCTCTGTTCAGCTTAAGAACCCGGGGGGTGACGTTTTGTTTTCTGGCAAAGGCGAGGAGCTGCCGGGTCAGGGCTGAGGATCTCTCCGCCGCGCCCATGATTTCGTTCAGGTAGGACATCAGGACCTCATCCGTTCTCCCATGGTTCATGGCCATTTCGGTGAATCCCATTATAATACCGAGGATGTTGTTGTTGTCATGGGCCACGCCCCCGGCCAGACGGCCGATGGATTCGATTTTCTGGATCTGCCTCAGCTGCTCTTCCGTCTTCTTCTGCTCCGTGATGTCGGTGCTTATCGCTCCGACCCCGCTGCCGATGGGAAGGAGCTTATTGAGAAGATACACCGGGGAGCCATCCCTCTTCAGTTCCAGAGTGAAGACGAGGGATTTCCCTGTCCTTTTCACTTCCTCGTATTTTTTTATCGTATCCTCTGAAAAGTTCTCTATCATGTCGTAGAGGTTCTTTCCCAGCAGGTCCGCCCTGATATCCGGGGGATAGTAATCGGCGGCCTGGGAATTTATGAGAACGATCCTGTCCTCTCCGTCAAAAATCGTAAGCGACAGGTCCGCCGACTGGATGAACGCCTGAAGCCATTCCCTCTTTTCCCGTAGCTCCCTGTCCGATTCCAGCTTCTCCGTAATATCCTCCGATATTCCCAGCAGATACTCCGGCTCGCCCGCGCTGTTCATGATGGGGATCTTCCTGGTGTGGAGAGTTCTTTCCCCCTTGTCCCGGATCACAATTTTTTCCTGGGGGAAATCCATCATCCTCCTCTCCCCCAGAACCTCCCTGTCCATGGAGGAGAAGAAATCCGCCTCCTCCCGGGGGAATAAATCGTAATCGCTTTTCCCCAGAAGCTGCTCCCTCTTCATCCCGATAAGTTCTTCCCCGGCCCTGTTGAACCGGACGAATCTGAGGTTCTTCGCATCCTTGATGAAGATCATATGGGGTATATTCTCGAAGACATTGTTCAGAAAGGTTTCATTATCCCTGACCTTCCGGTAGAGTAGGAGGCTGGACAGGGCATAGGTGACCCTTCTGCCTATCTCCGTGAAAAGCTCCACATCCTTTTCGCTCCATTTCCTGTCGTCCAGGCAGTTGTGTATGGCAAAGAACCAGGGCTTCCCCGTGTCGGGGTACAGAGCCATCCGGATTATTGATCTTATCTGCAAATTGTCCCATAGCTCCCGGCCCGATTCGGGGACCGAATACCTTACCTCCGCCGTCCCGGCCTCCAGAAGCGCCTTGTACATGGCGGAGAGATAGGGCGTGATCGGCTGGGATCCCCCCGGTTTGAAAAGGCTTAGGTAACCCGGGACGGTCCTTTCGAATTTTATGGTGAATTCCTTTGCCAGGGGATCGCAGGGGTAGGTGAAGAAAGCCCGCTGGCAGTGGAAGATATCCAGTAGCACCTCCAGGGTGTTGTCCAGAACCGCCTCTATCTCCGTATCGCTCCGGAGGACGCTGTTAATCCGGTCCAGATTTCTGAAGAACTCCATATTCTCCAGTCGCGCCCTCTCGTTCTCCTTAAATGCCGTTATGTCCCGGCCGATGCCAAGGATTCCCATCGTCTCCCCGTCTTTCCGGATTATGGGGGTTTTAACGGTCTCAAGAACCTCCCAATGACCGTCGGAAAGAAATTTTACATCCTCCTCGAACTTGACCGGTGTCCCCGAATCCATGGCCTTCTTATCGTTTTTTCTGAACAGATCAGCCCTTTCCGGCTCCATGAATTCATAGTCCGTCATCCCCAGGATATCCTCGACTCTCTTGTCAAAGAGGCCTTCGAACCTTTTGTTGCAGTAGAGGAATTCCCCTTCGACGTTCTTCATCCACAGAAGGTCGGGTATGGCGTCTATCAGAGTGTTCAGATAGGCTTCGTTCCTCTTCTGCTCATCGATCAGCGCCCTGTACTCTTCTATATGTTTTTTCTGTTGATAATTCTGGTAGGCGATGGTGGAGAGCTGACTGGCCAGGATTTCAATGAATCCGACAATCTCACGGAACTTATCGCTTTTCATGTAGGTCACTTCCGAGAAAGCCCTTGCCGCTTCATCCTCGTTTATGCCGAGGTCCCGGGCGTACCGGCGGATATATTCTTCCGTCATCGTTTCGTCCCGGATCTGGCCGATGAGCCAGAAGGCGAAGGGTTTCCCCTGGATTTTTATGACCGCGGCCGCATCAAGCAGGCCGGCGCTCCGGCAATGGAATACAGGGTCCCCCCTCGCCGCCCTTAACCCAAGCTCCTCGTCGGATTGCAAACAGTTCTTCTCTCCCTTATCCGTGGATCTGATGAGGGCACAGAGGCGGCATCGATGGGTGGAGACCGTTATCGGGGTCCCGTCAAGCTGTGTTATGACGGATGAAATACCCGTGGTAAGGTAAAACTGGTTCAGGAGTCTTTGCAGTTCAGCAATGCTGAATAATTCCTCAAAGGGAATATTTATATCCTTTAGTGATTCGTCCACACTTCTATTTTAGTCCCTTGAGAGGGGATTATCAAATATGGAAAAAGAGTTTACCGGGGTCTCTACCTCTCGTCCACCACCCTGATGGCCTTGCCCTCCTGGACGGGCAGCACACCCGGTTCGTGGAGCTCTATCTGGGGGGCGATGGTGATGGAGGCGCGCAGGTCGTCCCTCAGGCGGCTCACCAGGGCGTTCATCTTCCTCGTATCGTCGGAGAATAGTCCCTCGCTCACTTCGGTCTGGATGATCAGCTGGTCCAAGGTCCCCTTCTTCCTCAGGAGGATGCGGTAGTTGTTCCCCATCTCGGGCATTTTCATGATCACTTCCTCTATCTGGCTGGGGAAGACGTTCACCCCGTTGATGATCATCATGTCGTCGGTCCTCCCGGTGATGCGGTTGATCCGCCGGCTGGACCGGCCGCAGGCGCACTTTCCCGGAATGACCGAGGTCAGGTCCTTGGTGCGGTAGCGGAGGATGGGAGTGGCCGTTCTGATGAGGATAGTCAGGACCAGTTCCCCCTCCGTGCCATCCTCCACGGGCAGGAAGCTGTCCCTGTCTATCACCTCCATGTAGTAGGAGTCCTCCCAGAGGTGCATCCCCGCCTTCTCCTGGCATTCGAATGCCACGCTGGGGCCGTTCATTTCGGAAAGGCCGTAGGAGTTGTACGCGTCTATGCCCCAGAGCTCCTCGATCTTCTGGCGGATCTCCTCCGCATGGGGTTCGGCGCCGATGAGGGCCCGCTTGAGTTTGAAGTCGGAGGGCTTGTAGCCGTAATCGGACATCTTGCCGTACATGTGGAGCATATAGCTGGGGGTGGCGTGGACCACGGTGGTGCCGAAGTCCTTCATGAGCTTGTACTGGCGGGCCGTGTTACCGCTGGAGGCGGGAATGACCAGCATGCCCAGCTTCTCCGCCCCGTAGTGAAGGCCTATCCCGCCGGTGAAGAGGCCGTAGGTCATCATGTTCTGAAAGACGTCACCCCGGTGGCAGCCCACGGCCATGAGGGAGCGGACGGTCATGTCGGTCCAGTTGTCCAGATCCTTCTGATTCAGGTAAATCACCGTGGGATCCCCCGTGGTGCCGCTGGAGGCGTGCATGCGCACCACGTCGTCCATGGAGCAGGAGAGCATCCCCGTGGGATAGGCGTCCCTCAGGTCGTCCTTGGTGGTGAAGGGTATCTTCTCTATGTCCGCGAGGGATTTGAGGTCCTCCGAGCTGGTGATGCCCACGCTTCTGAGCCGCTCGCTGTAGAAGGGCGTCCGGAGGGCATTCGTCACCGCCCTTTTGAACTGGAAAAGCTGCAGGGCCCTCAGCCCCTCCCTATCCAGTGTTTCCAGTTCTTCGTTCTGACAGACCATGGGTGCGGCTCCTTCTAATTTACATGATTTTCCGTTCCTACTATATACCGGAAAAGGGCAAAGGGCAAGAAGAATCCCTTAGCGCCAGAGGTAGAGCCGGTAGATGCGGTGGGAGAAAAGCAGGGTCCCCCCTATGAGAAAGGGAACCGCCAGAAGAAAACCCCTGAGGGTCATATAGAAGAAGAGGCTCTCCGCGGCGATGCTTATCAGCACGGCCAGGGTGAGGAGCAGGTAGTCCCAGGTCTTCCTCTGATAGAAGAACCAGAGGAAGTTGATCGGAATGATCAGTTTGATGATCATGAACAGGAAAAAAAGGCTCACCTCGTTGGCCGGCAGATAGGTCAGGGTGTTCTGAATGAACCGGTGGCTCTCCGGCAGGGTGGCGGCCAGGCTGAGGGAGATGATCAGGGCGGCCAGAAAAAAGGGGTCGCTCTTCTGGAATCGACTGTCGAACACGGAAAGGCCGGAGAGAAGAAGAAAGAGCAGGGAGCTGAACCGGAAGAAGAGCACCGCCCGGCTGATGAGCACCGTATAGCTGAAGGGCAGCCTGAACCAGGCGGCGCCGTAGGAGTAGAGCCGGAAGGGGAGGAGGGAGAGGCAGAGCAGGAAGAGTTCATAATAGAAAATCTCCTGGGAGGAGGAGCGGCGGAAGATCAGGATGAGAACCAGGGCGGAGGTCAGGGTGATGCCGGCCAGGAATCCCTCCGAGACCAGGGTGGAGAGGAAGGATCTTCCGTAATCGGATCCGCTCTGGAGCCACCAGGTCTGGCTGATCCCGGAAAGGGGATGGAGGAAGAGGAGGGAGTCATATCGGCGGATCAGGAAAAAGAATATCAGTCCGTTGAGCAGGAGGCTGAGAGAGAACATGAACCAGGTTATCCTGTGGCGGGAGGAGAGGGTCATGGGAATGATTATATCAAAAAAACAGAAAAAAAACTGCCCCCTCCCGGACAGGACTGCCGATAAGGATAACGGGGGAACAGGGTGAAAGCTTATCTCGACCGGGCTTTGCCGAGAACATTCTTATTTATTCTTCTCACCGGGGCAGGGGCGGCGGCCAATCTGCGCCCCGTAGGATTTGACCTGGGTCTGATCTTCTACCTGGGCGGCGTCTTCTCCTTTCTCCTCTTCCGCTTCTTCCCCCTTCCCGCGGCCCTGGCCGGGGCGGCCCTGATCAGCGGGGCTCTCTGGGGTAACTGGCGCCTGGTCCCCCTCCTTATCCTCTCCCTGGGGGAGCTTTCCTTTCTGGCACTGGCCCGGAAGAAGGGTCGTTCCAACTATATCGGGGCGGACGGCATCTTCTGGATGGCCGCCGCTCTCCCCGCCTACTTTATCCTGAGCCGGTACTTCTCCAGGGGAATTTCCTTCTCCCTTTACGGAAGCTGGATCATCAACGGCATAGGCTGCATTACCCTGGGGAGCCTCCTCCTGTACGGATGGAATCTTCTCGAGGTCCGGATTCCGGGCCGGGGCCGCAGCGAGGCCGTCCCCCTGGGGACCCTGCTCTTCAACGGGGTGACCCTGGTGATCATCTCCATGTCCCTGCTCTTTTACGCCCTGGAAAACGACCGTTTCGTGGACCGCTACGCGGACAGCATCTATAACATGCTGGACCGGGAGGGGGAGCAGATGTCCCGGCTGGTCCAGAGGAACCCGGACGCCTCCTATGCCTTCTATCCCATGGATCTGAGCCCCTACGCCATGGCCTATGTCAGGCGGGGCGTCCTTCTGAAAAACAACGGCAAGGGGGACGGGAAGCCCTTCCAGGATCAGCTTTTCCTCAAAGAGACCTCCCGGACCGACCGGTACCGCTACCTTTACAAGATCCCCGGAAGCGAGGACATCCTACCCTGGCAGAATTACTACATCATCCATAAGAGGGTGCTCGATGAAGGGGAGAACGGCTATCTTCTCTTCTCCTACCCCCTCTATTCGGCGGACAATGTCCTTAAGGACCACTACCGGATCTCCCTGCTGGTCCTGCTGGCCGTTCTCTACGGGGCCTTTCTGGGGGCGTTCTATTTCTCCCGGCTCCTGGCGGGTCCCCTGAGGGATCTGACCGCCATCGCCAAAGCCCTGAGCCGGGAGGAGACGGAGAGCCTGGGCAAGATCAAATGGCCCCGCAGCACGGTGGAGGAGATCCGCAACCTGGTGGATTACTCCCAGAAATCCTACGGGAACATCATCGAGCGGAACGTGCAGCTCACCTCCCTCAACCGGTCCCTGGAGTATTCCGCCCATTACGACGGGCTGACCAAACTTCCCAACCGGTCCCTCATCATCGCCCGTCTGGAGGAGATGATTCAGGAAGAGGATCCCTTCGCCCTGGTTTTTCTGGATCTGGACGGATTCAAAATGATCAACGACACCCATGGGCACAGGGCCGGCGATGTGCTCCTCATGGAGTTCGCCTACCGGCTGACCACCCTGGGGAAGAAGGATTTCGCCGCCCGCCTGGGGGGGGACGAGTTCGCCCTGATCCTGAGCTATGCCGACCGGGAGGATCTGGAAGTCCGGCTGAACCATCTGATGGAGCGCCTCGTCCGCCCCATCGACGTGGAGGGGGAGCTCCATGTTCTCCACTCCAGCGTGGGGGCCGCCCTCTTTCCCGAGCACGGGCTCTCCGTGACCGCCCTGCTGAGGAACGCCGACCTGGCCATGTACAAGGTGAAGACCGAGGGGAAGAGGCACTGGCTCATCTATTCGGAGGATCTGGACAACGCCCTGACCCAGTACGAGATGGAGAAGAGTATCTACCGGGCCTTCGAGGAGAGGCAGTTCGTGCTTTTCTATCAGCCCCAGGTGGACATCCGCACGGGAAAAATCATCAGCCTGGAAGCCCTCATCCGCTGGAAGCACGAGGAGAAGGGTTACATTCCCCCATCCCTCTTCATTCCCCTGGCGGAGAGGATGGACATCATCATACCCATAGGATACTGGGTTATCGAAGAGGCGGCCCGGAAGGGCAGGGAACTGGTGGAACGGGGATTCGACGGGGTCGTTTCGGTAAATGTTTCCCCCCGGCAGTTTTCGGAAACCAATTTTTTCATCGCCACAAAGGAGATCCTGGAACGGATAGGACTGACTCCGAATCACTTCGGTATCGAGGTGACCGAGACCATGGTCATGGGGAATGTCAGCTTTACGAGCCGCATCATCTCCCAGTTCATGAGTTACGGCGTCCGTGTCTCCATTGATGATTTCGGAACCGGCTATACATCTCTGAGCCTCCTACAAGATCTGAACGTGCATACCCTCAAGATCGACCAGTCCTTTGTGGAGAAGGTGGGGCAGAGCCGCAAGAACGAGATAGTCCTGAACAATATCATCAATCTGACCAGGGAGCTGGAGATGGATATCGTGGTGGAGGGGGTGGAGACGGAGGAGCAGGAGAATTTCTTCCGCGACCGGGCCTGCTACACCTCCCAGGGCTTTCTCCATCACCGGCCCCTGCCGGCGGAGGAACTGGAGAAGGTCCTGAAAGGGGCCTCCGACTTCCGCTGACCTAGTAGTGCAGCCTCACATCTAACGTAATCGCATAGGTCGCTTCCGCTTCCCCCGATCCGTCGTAGATGATATTTCCCTCTTCGTCCCGCATCAGGGCGGAGCTCAGAACCGCCGCTATGTCCAGATAGTCCGTGACGGGGTAAACCACTTCGCCCATGAAGGTGGTCTTGTCGTCTATGAGGGGGACATGCCCCTCGCTGGCGCACCGGGCCAGACCTGTACGGCTGTATCCGACCGATCCGTAAATTCCCACCACGGGTATCACGTCGGGCTTGAGGCTCAGCTGCAGCTGCAGGTAGTCATTATCCAGGTCCATTCCTTCCCTGTTCCACTGCCAGTTGTACCCGGCGGAGAAGTAGAGGATTTCCGCCAGAGACATCCCCGCGGTGCCGTAGATGCCCTGGCGGGGATCCGTGTCCCAGGGTGAATCCAGATATTGCAGGATTTCCCTGATCCGCTGGCTCCGGAGCTTGTCATAGGTGCTGTTATAGAAGCCATGGAGGAAAATTCCATCGGCATACTGGTATTCCAGGCGATAGTCCAGGATGAAGAGGCGTCCCATGGCTCCCAGGGAGGCGCCGTAATTCCGGAAAGCCTCCACCCCCTCCTTCAGGGGGTCGTAGAGGTAATCCGTCTGGAACTCCCCGTCCACCGAGGGTATCATGGAAGCCCCGTCCGCATAGAGTACCAGGTCCAGGGCGGGTCTCTCAATGAGGGGTAGCTCCAGGTCCAGGGCAAAGTTCAGAAGTATGGGGATCCGGTCAATAGAACTCTGCTCGCTGCCCGGGTCCAGGTTTTGGGCGGGATAAAGATCGGTCACAGCGGAAAACCCCAGGGCGAGGGGACCCAGAAAGGGGATGGAGAGGCGGGTCCCCAACACCTGCTCCAGGGGCCGGGAGAAATCCTCCCCCACCACTTCGAAGGCGCTCTTTTCCCCGTAGAGTCCCAGATTCAGGCCGACTTTGCGTACGGCGGGGAATTCGGAGTTGTTATCGTAGTTGTTCATGAGGATCCCATGGCCCAGATTCACCCCGGTATAATTGCCGAAGGCGAAATAGAAGGGATCCCTCTGGCGTCCGTATTTCAGGTAGCGGATCTTGAGGAAAAGGTCCCCGAAGGCGTCCGCCGCGATATCAAGGGGGTCGCTCTTATCCGTTCCGAAGGACCATTCGTTGTTCCCCTCCGGTTTGTACCAGTCGTTCGGATCAAATAAATTCTGATGGTAGATGAAGGGAAGATAGAGACTGGCCTGCAGTTTCCCCAGCTGGAAGGTGGGCTGGAAGAGCAGTTTGGAGTAGGTGACCCCGTCCACGCTGAAGGAGCCCACCTCCATGGCCAGCACGCCCCCCAGAATTTTCATGATGGGATCGTCCTCGGGGTTTCTGTCCTCCCGGGCCGGGCTTCCGCCCGGCTCACCGGATACCACGGGGGTGTCCGCTCCCACGGGGGACTCCTCCCCGGTAGCCACTTGTTCCTCGGCGGCCACTTGCTCTTCTGCAGCCTCCTGTTCCTCGGCGGGCTCTTCCGGGCTTGCCTCCGGGGGGGCATGGCCGGGTACGTTCAGGGGATTGAGCTGGACGAACTGAACGTTGCCAAAGAGATTATTGAACATATCCGGCGTCAGGGTGGCCAGGGAGAGGATAGCCGCTCCCCCGTCGGCCATCATACCCGAGGTGACCCGCAGGGTCTCCGCCGTGGTGTTCCGAGTAAAGTCTACCGCCCCGTCTGCCACGGCCAGCATATCCACCGCATCCAGGACGAAGTCGGTCCCCCGGATGCCGCATACGGTGTTGCGGGAGTAGAAGGAGTAGTTGTCCGTCCGCCCCGTAATCCGTGCTATGACCGCGCGGATCTTACCTCCCCGGACGGTGAAATTATTGGAGTCCGTGGTGCCCGTCTGGAGGGCTTCCACCGTGAAGGAGGTGTTCTCCGCCAGTTTTATGATGGAGCCGTTGGGGTTGAGCTGAAGTTCCGCCGAGGTCGCCCCCGTGGAGATGGTGGTTCCGGCGGGTATGTCCATGCCCAGGGAGGCGGGCAGGAACTGGCCGGTTCCGTCTATGATCTGAAGGGCCGATTCGTCCTCCGCATAGGCGAGGACGGCCCGGGGAAGGGCGGTCTGGGCGGTGGCCAGGGCCGCTGAGAAAAGGAAAAAGACCGACAGCAGTATTTTCATCAGGGTCTTCATGGCAGCCTCCTAATTGGTTGATATGGTCGTCATCAGCCGGGCCGATGTGTCGAATTTGTCCGTTGCCGGGTTATACCGGAAATCATAGCCCAGGGTAATGACCGCCGGGCCCGTCCTGTAGTTGACCGCCGCTCCGATGACGGCGCCCACCGGGTGGAAGGTGTCCGCCAGGGAGGTGATGTACTTCTTGTCGTAATAAGCGCTGACTGAGATGTTGGGTATGAGCCCCTCCCCCAGATCGAAGCCCATGGCCACGTGGGGGAACTGGCTGGAATCGTAGTTCAGCTTGTTATCCATATCGGCGGTCGGGACTCCCCCGAAGGGTCCCTCCACCGTGGCGTTGAAGGCGATCATGTCCTCAAAAAGGGAGAAGCCCGACGCCAGCAGCCATCCCACGGAGGCGGGGGTTCCCGGGGCGTCGCCGGAAAGGACGGCGTATTTGTAGCCCCGGTAGAGATCGTAGGAGGTGTCGAAGTAGGTGGGTATGAAATTTTCCCCCAGAAAACGGATCTGGGCGGTATAGGGAATGACTTTGATAAGGCGGCCTCCCACCCCTATCATCTCCCCGGTCGCGGTCTTGCTGTTATCCCCGGTCCCGGGCTGGGCGGCGAAGGCGGCGAAGACCGCCAGATTGACCGCCTCCGTGGCTATGAGGGGCTGGATCACATCGCCCCCGTAAATGACCACGCCGTCGATGGGGGTGGTGAGATGGCCGTTCCCGTCAACCGTATAGTAACCTAGCAGGGAGAGGTCGGAGAAGTACTCCTCCCGGTAGGCCGGATCCCGGTCCGCGGCGACGGTGAAGCCCGCCTGCATGTTCTGGAGGATGGCGTTGTCGGTCAGGGCGAGGAGGGGCCGGAAGAAGAGGCGGGTGCCCATAACGTCCCAGGCGGCCAGGTTTCCCACGATGGATTCGAACCCGACCAGGGGAAAGTTCACCAGGGCCCCGTCCACGTCCAGGGCCAGACCCAGGAGGCGCTGGTCGGGTAGGAACAGGGTGTTGGCGTAATTGCCCATGATGAAGCCGGTGCCCAGGGTTCCGTTGGCGATGGAGCCGAAATGGGCGTAGAGGGGATCCCCCTTGTGGCCGTATCTCAGATAGACGAATTTGGAAAGGTAGAGCTGGAGCCAGTCCCTAAAGCCTTTTTCGTCGGGGACCCAGTCCTGCTCGCGGAAGATGAGGATGTCATTCCCCGTGCCGGAACGGAAATGGAAGGAGAGATCCAGGGCTACGCCCCACTTCCCTATCTCGAACTCCGGGATGAGGCCGATCTTCTGATAGGATACTTCGCTGTCATCCGGTCCGTCGTTGAAAGTCTGAACGCCAAGGCCAATACCCATATTAAAGGCAAAGGCCCCCCCCTCCTGGCCGCTCAGGGCAAGAAGCCCCGTGAGGGAGATGAGGGCGACAAATAGCATCTGCCTGTTTTTCATCGGAACACTCCTATGGTTCATTATATAGTAAAAAACAGGGGTACACTATGGTTTTTTAAAAAAAGTATTTCCGACCCCCCGGGGGGCTGTCTGTTTTTTTTGTGGATTTTTCACAGATTTATTTGTTATATGGGAAGAAAAAAGGTATGTTATGAAGGGGAGGGGGTTTTGACCGTAGGGGATCTGGATGCGGCCCTGGCAAGAACGGACGATCTCAGGGAGAGGGTTGACCTGTATAACCGGTTCTACGCTCACAACAGGGACGATTCTCCCCTGGATGTTCTGGACCGTATGGAGGAAGCCCTTTCCCTCTCCCATCACTCCGCCTACACCAGGGGTATTTTCCAGGTTCTGGTCCACCGGGCCTACTGCTATCATCTGCTGTCTGAAAAGCTCCGCGCCGAAGACGATATCCGCCGGCTGAAGCAGCTCCACCGTGATGACCCTCTCTGGGAGAGGGAGAACATGTACTACTTCCAACTCCTGAGCCTCTACTACAGCGACAAGAAGTATCCCGGCCTCTGTTCCGACTATACCCTGCGCTGTCTCACCCTGGCTCGAAAGCTTTCCGACCACAGAATCAGCGCCTCCGCCCAGGCCGCCCTGGGCCGGATGAATTTTCGCCTGGGCCAGTACGATGAGGCGGAATCCTGCTATTTCGATGCTCTTAATATCATCCGGGAGGATGAATCGGTCTTCCTTCCCGCCATGATAAACTGCCATCTGGGGGAGCTGTACGCCTCCGGCGGATCTCCTACCAAGGCGAGGCGATTCTACCACCGGGGCTATGATACGGTGAAGAGGATGTTCCCCCGTTCCCGGGGCTACGCCTGGGTCCTGAGAAAATTCGCCGCCTTCGAGGAGGGGGCGGGAAACCTGGCCACCGCGGAGTACCTGTACGGGGAGGCGGTCCTCTTTCTGGAGAAGAACGGGTATACGGGCCAGGCGGCGGAGTTCCGGATGGGACTGGGGAGGCTGATGCTCAACCGGGGAGACGAGGAGGGCGTGGAGATTCTGACCGCCCAGCTGGCATCGCTCCGGGAGAAGGGTCTGGACGAGGAGGCCCTGGCCATTCGGGATCTTCTGGCCGCCTACCATTTGGAGAGGGGGGATTACCGGAAGGCCTCCCATGAATTAGCCGAAGCCCGGACCCTTACGGGGGCGCTCCTGACCGCCCGTAAAGGGACGGGGGCCGACTCCTATGAGCAGGAGAGATGGATGACCGCCCGGGAGAACCTGACCCGGGTCCACAGCCTGGGACGGCGCCTGGCCGCCTGCCAGAGCAGGGAGGAAATTTTTCTTGTGCTGAGGGAGGCCCTCGTTTTCCTGGATGAGGATGACGGGCTTCTGGTGGCGGAGGAGTTATCCGACTCCGTTCTCGTCCTGATTCACGGGCGCATAAACGGGGTCGCCGTTTCCCCCCGGGAGTTTCCCCACGATCCGGAAAGCAGCATGATCTCCTACTGCCTCAGGAATAACCAGTCCCTGCTCATCGACGATTTTGAGGAGGAGAAGGGGTTCTTCGTCTCCCAGCCCGCGAGGCATCTGGTTCTGGACGGGGATTATCCCTCTTCCCTTTCCCTTATGAATCTCGTCTACCGGCGGGAATCCGTCCGGGGAGTCATCTCCCTTCAGAGCACCCGCAGGGGGGCCTTCCGGTTTGATCAGCTGGAATTCCTCCAATCCCTGCTTCCCTTCGTCACCGTGGCCCTGGATAACGTGGAGAAAACCGGGATGATCAGAAAGCTTTCCGTCATGGACAGTCTGACCGGGCTCATAAACAGGAGGGAATTCATGCGGGTCCTGGAGAACAGCTGGAACGCCCATGTCCGTAGCGGGGAATCCCTCTCCCTGATCATGGTTGATATCGACCATTTCAAGAGCATTAACGATACCTACGGCCATCAGGCGGGAGACGAGGGGCTCACCCTGCTGGCGCGGACCATGGAGAAGCATTTCAAAAGGGCCACCGACGCGTGCGGCCGTTACGGGGGAGAGGAATTCATCATCCTTTCGGGGTACACCGACGAAGCGGTCTGCCGCAACAAGGCGGAGGAACTGCGCCGGGACGTGGAGGAGCTTTCCTTTCCCTGGGAAGGGGAGAGGGTAAGCTTTACCGTAAGTCTCGGGACCGCCTCCCATACCCCACGGGAGGGGGGAAGCATGGAGGATCTGATAAAAATGGCCGACTCCTCATTGTATCAAGCCAAAAGAAACGGCAGAAACCGGGTCGTTTCCCATGACCGGAAACCCCAGGCCGTCCCCGGTTAAATTCATTAATCAAATATTTTGTCTTGCAATTTGATACCCTTTGGATTATACTCTAATATATTGAATACTTTATATATCGATATTGTTTTATAGATACCAGGAGTTAACAAGGGAATGAAAGTTATCATCATCGGCGGAGTAGCCGGAGGAGCCACCACGGCGGCCCGTTTGAGAAGGCGGGATGAGAAAGCGGAAATCATTATGTACGAAAAGGGCGAGTACATCAGTTACGCCAACTGCGGCCTGCCCTACTATATAGGTGATATCATTGCCGAGCGGGGACGGCTTTTCGTGCAGACCCCGGAAAGTTTCAACGGCATTCTCAATGTCGATGTCAGAACGAGCCATGAGGTCCTTAAGATCAACCGGGACGCCAAAACGGTAACCGTGAAGAATCTGGCCACCGGCGTGACCTATGACGATGCCTATGACAAGCTGGTTCTCTCCCCCGGCGCGGAACCGATAAAGCCGCCCATTCCCGGCATCGGTTCCAAACGGGTTTACACCATGCGCAATGTCACCGACACGGATGCCATCAAGAAGGCGGTGGTGGAGGGGAAACCCAAGAGGGCCGTGGTCATCGGGGCCGGATTCATTGGGCTCGAGATGGCCGAGAACCTTCATGAAAAGGGAATATTCGTCACCGTGGTCGAGGCGGTGGACCAGGTCATGACCATTCTGGATTATGAGATGGCCGCGGAAGTGCACTCCCAGCTGAAGCTGAAGGGCATAGAGCTCTACCTGAGCGATGGGGTCAGCAAATTCGAAGATACCGAATCCCAGGTCAGGCTGACCCTCCAGAGCGGGAAGACCATTGAAGCGGATATGGTGATCCTGTCCATAGGCGTGCGGCCCGATACGGGGCTGGCGAAGGAGGCGGGGCTTGAGATCGGGAAGACCGGCGGCATCTGGGTCAACGACAGGATGCAGACCAGCGATGAAAACATCTTCGCCCTGGGAGACGCCATCGAATATCCTAGCCCCATATTGGGGGAGATCCAGAGAACCCCCCTGGCCGGGCCCGCCAACAAGCAGGGGCGCATCGTGGCGGACAATATCGTCAGCGCCATGGCCGGTGAAGAGCTCATGGCCTACAAGGGCACCATGGGCACGGGCATCGCCAAAGTATTCGACCTTACCGTGGCTTCCACCGGCTTTTCCGAGAAGCGCCTGGACATGCTGGGCCGGGAGCATCAGTCCCTGATCATCCACGGCAGCTCCCATGCCGGTTACTACCCCGACGCCCATCCCCTCACCGTCAAGATTGTCTACAATAAGGAGGGAGAGCTTTACGGAGCCCAGGTCGTCGGCTATGACGGGGTGGACAAGCGCATCGACATGATAGCCGCGGTCATGGGTATGGGAGGCACGGTCTACGATCTTCAGGAGATAGAGCATGCCTACGCCCCTCCCTTCTCCAGCGCGAAGGACCCGGTCAATATCGCCGGTTTTACCGCGGAAAACATCCTCAAGGGGAGGTCCGGGCACATCACCTGGAAGGAACTGAGGGACATGCCCGAGGACGAGAAATTTATCCTGGACGTGCGCACCCCCGACGAATACGGGCTGGGCACCATATCGGGGGCCTACAATATTCCCCAGCCGGAGGTGCGCTCCCGCCTCGGAGAGATTCCCCGGGACCGGAAGATCGTGGTTCTCTGCGGCGTGGGAAAGCGGGCCTACATGGTGGAGCGGATCCTCAGGCAGGAGGGCTTCGACGCCTGTGTCCTTTCGGGGGGGCTGAAAATCTACTCCGCCGCCACGGCGGTGCAGAGCAATGAGAATCTCTGGGAGAGCCAGCAGGTTATCCGGCCCCTCAAAGCCGGCGAGGCTCCGAACGAGAGTCTCCCCCTCTCCATCGACGTTCAGACCATCGAGGTGGATGCCTGCGGCCTGCAGTGCCCCGGCCCGATACTCAAGCTCAAAACGGAGATAGAGAAGCTCCATCCCGGGGAAATGCTCCGGGAAGTGGCCACGGACCCGGGATTCGCCAAGGATGTCTACGCCTGGGCCAAGATGACCGGAAACCACGTGGTCTCCGTGGAACAGAAGGGTCCCAAGGTCACCGCCCTTATCCAGAGGGGCAAGCCCAAAGCCGCCGGAGCCCCGGCGGGCCAGGCGGCCAATCTGCCCCAGGACGGTACCAGCATGGTCGTCTTCTCCGACGATATGGACAAGGCCCTGGCCACCTTCGTCATTGCCAACGGGGCGGCGGCGGCGGGTAAGAAAGTGACCCTGTTCTTTACCTTCTGGGGCCTTTCGGTCATCAAGAAGCGGAAGCCCGGAAAGGTTTCCAAGGACTTCATGGGGAAAATGTTCGGCCTGATGCTCCCCAATCACAGCGGCAAGCTGGGTCTTTCCAAGATGAACATGGGCGGCATGGGAGCCAAAATGATGCGTTCCCGCATGAAAGCCCAGGGTGTTGACTCCCTGGAACAGATGATCCAGACCGCGAAAGAGGCGGGCGTGAAAATGGTCGCCTGCCAGATGTCCATGGATGTCATGGGCGTGAAGAGGGAGGAACTGATGGACGGAGTGGAAATAGGCGGGGTGGCCAGCTTCCTGCAGTCTACGGACGAGGCGCAGGCGACTCTGTTTATTTAAAAAAAACCCATTTAAAAAGAGAAACCGCCCCCATCCCCCGGGGACGGTTTTTTTAGGCCCCCCGTCTCTCCTCTCTCCGCCGGTTGAGCTGGTAGTACACGGCGGGCACCACGAAAAGGGTCATGAAGGTGCTGGAAATAAGCCCCCCCACCATGGTCTGACCGATGGGCTGTATCTGCTCCGCCCCTTCCCCGGGGAAGAAGGCCATGGGCACCATGCCCAGGATCGTGGTGAGGCTGGTCATGAGAATGGGCCTCATCCGGTGGGAGCCCGCTTCCAGGCAGGCCCGGCGCAGGGGCGTTCCCCGGCGGCGCAGTATGTTCGTATAGTCCACCAGGACGATGGCGTTGTTCACCACGATGCCCACCAGGGCCACGATGCCCACCGCCGCGTAGGTGCTGAAGGGCTGTCCGGTGATCCGGTACATGGCGGAGACCCCGATGAGCAGGAGTGGGATGGAAAAAAGGATGATGAAGGGGTCCAGCAGGGACTCGAACTGGGCCGCCATGACCCCGAAAACCAGGAAGATGGCCACGGCGACGATGATGAGCAGGGAGGAGTTGAACTGCTGCATCTGCCGGAATTCGCCCCCCATTTCGATGGTGACCCCCTCGGGCAGGACCAGCTGCTCGTCCAGGATCGATTTGACCAGGGGTGAGAGGTCCGACACGGCGGCTCTGGCCGAGGCGTCGGCGGTCACGTGGATGATGCGGGTCCGGTTCTCCCGGGCGATGGAGCTGGGGGAACGGCTCTCCACCAGGGCGGCCACGTTGGAGAGGGGAATGCGCCCGTCCTTGCCGGTGATGTAGAAGGAGCTCAGGTCGGTCAGGTTGGAGCGGTCCCCTTCGTCCAGAACCAGTTTGATGTCCATTTCCTCCCCCTTCAGGCGGAAAGTGGTGGCTGTCACCCCGTTCAGGAGGGCCTGGACCTCCCCGCCCAGGGTGGTCAGGGAGATGCCCAGGGCGGCGGCCCGGTCCCGGTCCACGGAGATCTGCAGTTCCGGCCCCCCCGCTTCCAGGCTGGAGACGGGGTCGAGCACGTCCGGAACGGTCCGGAGGATTTCCACGATTTCGTCCGCCACCTGTTCGGAGAGGTCCACATCCTGGGAGAGAACCGACACATCCACGGCGGACCGGCTCCCGAAGCGGCGCCCCGCGGTGAAGGTGAAGATGGCCGAAGGGAATTCGGTCAGGTAGCTTCTCAGGGCCGTCATGATTTCCGCCGTGCTCTGGGTCTGGAATTCAGGATCGGGGAGGCTTATCTCGATACTCCCTGAGCTGCCCCAGACCCGGACGATTATATCCTCGTACTCCCGCACCTCCCTCTCCACGATCTCCACCATGGCGAAGAGATTGGACTGGGTGACCGATGAGGTGGTCCCCTCGGGCATGGAGAGGTTGATGGTCACCTTGTCGTCGGTGGTGACCCTCATGCTCATGTTCATTCCCAGGCTGGTGAAGCGCTGCAGGGAGAGGACGAAGAGGACAGCCACCAGGGCCAGGACCAGGAATTTGTTGTTCAGAACGTAGTCCAGGCCCGTGCGGTAGCCCCGTTCCAGGCCGGTCAGGATCCTTTCGGCCCGGTCGTCGACGGCCTTGAGGGGTTTGAATTTCAGGGGCTTCTGCACCCGGGTGTTCAGCTTGAGGAAGCCTCCGCAGAGGGAGGGAACCAGGGTGACCGCCACAAAGAGGGAACAGATGAGGGAGATGACCACGGTGATGACCAGCTCCTCGAACATCTCCCCCAGCATCTCCAGGTCGCTCTTGAAGAGGAGCACCGGGATGAACACGCACAGGGTGGTGAGGGTGGAGGCGGTGATGGCGGAGAGCATCTCCCGGCTTCCCAGGACGGCGGCCACCTTCGCCTTGGCCCCCCTTTCCCGGTAGCGGTGGATGTTCTCCAGAATGACGATGGAGCAGTCCACGATCATCCCCACGCCCAGGATCAGGCCGGACATGGTCATCATGTTCAGGGTCAGGTGCATGAAGTACATGCACGCCAGGGTGATGAGGATGGAGATGGGCAGGGAGAAGGCGATGACCAGGGTGCTCTTGAGGCTTCTGAGGAAGAGAAAGATTATGACCACCGCCAGGATGACCCCCTGGAAGGCGGACTGGTAGACCTGGTTCATGCTGGAGGCGGTGATGGAGGTGTCGTCCATGGTGACCACCAGCTCGATCCCCTCGGGGAGGGCGTCGTTGATGGTCCGGAGGGCCTCGTTCACCCCCCGGGCCACGAGGATGCTGTTGGCGTCGGACTCGTCGGAGACCTGGATCATGACGCTGGGGGTGCCGTTCACGAAGACCGCGTAACTCCCCTCCTCATAGCTCTCGTAGACCTCGGCGATGTCCTCCAGGCGCACCACCTTGGAGCGGTTGATCGATTCGGAGGCGGTGGGGGCGGAGATGGTTTTGACCACGGCGCTGCGGATCTCCTCCAGGCTGGAGAACTCCTCGTCGGTCCGCACCAGATAGTCCAGGTTCCCCGCGGTGATGCTCCCCGAGGACATCTGGATGTTCTGGCTTCTCAGGGCCGACGCCACCTGTCCCATGGTCAGGCCGTAGGCCTCCAGCCGGTTGGCGGAGATCGCCACCTCCACGATACGGTCCATACCTCCCGACACGTCCGCCTGGGCCACGCCGGAGACCCGCTCCAGCATTGGCTTGGCCACCTTCTCCCCCAGATTCTTAAGTTCTTCGATGGGGGCGTTCCCCGTGATCATGAGCTGCATGATCGGGCGGGAGGAGAAGTCGAATTTCCACAGTACCGGATCGGAGGCGTCATCGGGCAGGCGGTTCCCCATGGTGTTGAGAACCTGCTGCACCTGATCGGATGCTTCGTCCATGTCCTTGTCGTAGCCGTAGTTAAGCCGTATCCGGGACCGTCCCTCCGAGCTGGTGGAGGTGATCTCCTCCAGATCCTCCAGGCTGGCCAGGGCGTCCTCCAGGGGAATGGTGACGTTCTTCTCCACCTCCTCCGGCCCGGCTCCGGAATAGGAGCAGCTTACCGATAGGGTGGGGAAGTCGGTGGAGGGGAACATGTCCACCGCCAGTTGGGGCACGAAGAGGACCGCTATGGTGCAGATGAGCACGTAAACCATGAGGATGGCCACGGGCCGGTTGACGGAGAGTTCGGCTATGTTCATTTCCTGTCCCGATTGACCGCGTGGACCGCCGAGCCCTCCCGCAGGAGGGACTGCCCTTCGGTGATGACCGTCTCCCCCGGTTCAAGCCCGGAACGGATTTCCACCAGTTCCGAAGAAATCAGCCCCGTGGCGACCTCCCGCCGTTCCGCCTTGCCCTCCCCGTTGATGACGAAGACCGTGTCCTTGCCGTAGTAGGAGAAGATCGCCTCCGCCGGAACGGCCACCGCCTCCTCCGCCTGCTCGGTCACCAGTTTTATCGAGGCGAACATGCCCGGTTTCACATCCCTCTGCTCCTTAAGCCTGAGGCCGACCTCCAGGGTCCGGGATGTCGGGTTGATCACCGTGCCCACCTCGGCGATTTCCGCCGGATAGATGCGGTCGCCGAAGGCGGCGAAGGTGACCTCCGCGGGAAGCCCCGGCCTGACGTAGGCGGCGAATTTCTCCGGCACGTAGGTGATGAGCTTCAGTCTGGTCAGATCCCCCAGGGTCAGGATGGAGGTGTTGGTGGTGACTTTTCCCCCCCGGAAGGCGTTCACGCTCAGCACGGTGCCGCTTATCGTGGCGTAGACCGTGCTCTGGGCGAATTTCTGTCCCGGCAGGGAGGGATCCACCAGGGCGACCGCCTGGCCCCCGGCAACCCGGTCCCCCTCGGAGACGGAGAGGGAGATCAGTTTGCCCGATGTGTCCGGATAGATGTCGATCTCACCCTCGGTGATGATGTCCCCGTTCACCCGTATGTAGTTGGAGACCGTCTCTCGGGTCGTGGTGTAGGCCTCCACCGCCTGGCCCTCCGACGGACCGCCGGCGGGCCGGCCGCCGCCTCCCGCGGAGGGTGCCCCCGAAGGCGCCTGGGCTGATCCGGACGGGCGGGACCCGGAGGGAGACCCGGAGCCGGTGGAGGGGGCCCCGCCGCCCCGGGAGGCGGTGCCAACCAGAACCAGTGTGACCAGGATGGCCGCCGTGATGATCCCTTTGAAAAGGAAATCCCCTTTTTTATTCATACCCTTCTCCTATCGGTTCAATTCTTCCAGTGAATCCCGGCCCAGGGCGTCTCTCAAGTCGATGAGGCCGCTCAGATAGTCGTACTGGCTGGAAAGATACTGCTGCCTCGCCTCCAGCAGAGCCTGCTGCGCCCTGTCCACTTCAAGGGGCTGGGAGAGCCCCCGGGAGAAGCTCTCCCGGGTCAGGAGGAAACTCTCCTCCGCCAGGTCTATGTTCAGGGAGGAGATGCGGATGTTGTCCGCCGCCGTGTTCAGCTGATTCACAAGGTTGATGATCTCCGTTCGGGCTTCCGCCATAGCCTGGTCCAGGCCGATCTGCTGCTCCCCTATCTGGTCGTCCAGGGCCCGGAGGGCCAGGGAGGTGGAGGACCCCCGCAACAGGTCGTCCAGGGGAACCCGCACTTCCAGGGCCAGGGTGAGCCTGTCGGACCACTCCTCCCCGTCCCTCCGGCTGGCGCTCCATCCGGAGGAGATCCCCAGGGTGGGGGTCCGGTTCGTCAGGGCTGTCTGGTTCCGCCTGTTTCTGAGAATGTCCAGGTCCTTGAGAAGGGCGCGGACATCGGGGCGGTCCGCCAGATACCGGTCCGCCAGGGAAGGGCCGTCCCCCTCCCATATCTCCCTTTCCAGGTTCCCCTTCAGGAGGACCTCCGTGCCCGGCTCCAGGCCGATGGTCAGGAGGAAGCCGTTCATCCGTGCCTGATGGGCCGCCTCGGCCTGCTTGTATTTCGGTTCCAGATTGGAGGCGGTGACCCGGGCCTGAAGCAGGGCCAGCTCCGAGGCCATTCCGTTATCGTAGTTGCTTTTGGTCTGATCGTAATTCTTCCAGGACAGTTCCAGGTTCGCCCGGACGATCTCCAGATTGGAGGCGCTGGTTATCAGATAGTAGAACTCCTTTTCCACGCCGCTCAGAAGACTTTTCTCCGCCGAGTCATAGCTGAGTTCCTCCCGGTCGGAGGAGAGGCTGTTCCCCCGGGCCTCCGCGGCCATTCCCGCGTTGAGGGAGAGGCTCATGTTCAGAGAGGCGGACCGGGTCACCGAGGGATCCCAGGGCCCCGTGGAGAGGGGGGAGCTTTCGGAAATGCCGCCCCCGGCGGAGATGCCCGGCAGGAGGAGGCTCCAGGTGTTTTTTTCCTCCCTCAGGGCGGTGGCCCATCCCAGGGAGGCTCTCTTAAGGTCCCGGTTATTCCCCCGGGCCATGCTCAGGCAGGTCTCCAGATCCAGAACCGTCGTTTCGCCCACCAGAGATGGGAGGGGCAGGAACATTATCAACCAGACAAGGGCCAGAGCCGTAAAGGATGATCGATACATGCTGTCAGAGTAGCATATTTCTTTTTTTTGGGGGCGGGTATTGAATAAAAAATGTGTTCTTTTTGTGTCTTCCCCGGGAGGAATAAAGCAAACCGGAGTTCATCTACGGGCTTCGTGAGCACAAATCTGGAACCGGAGGGGCTATGCCTCTATGATAGAAGCAAAAGGAGTGAACCTATGACACCGAAACGTCTTATCGCCGTGGGCCTGATATTTCTGGGCACCCTGGTCGGATGGATGATCCTGGGGGCGGCCACCACCGCCCGCACGGACAGCAGCTATCACACGCTCAAGGGGGAAGTGGCCTCCCTTTACGGGGGGGACCTCATTTTCCGCACCCCCCTGTGCTACAGAAAGGTGGAAGCCCTGGAAAAGGTCTGGGAAAACGGAGTGGAGGTTGAGAAGGCATACCTGGAGCCGGTATTCCGGGAGGTGCTGGAATCGGACGTGTCCATCGACGTCTCCCTGGACCGCAGGAAGAGGGGCAATCTCTGGTTTCCCACGTTCAAGGCCCGTTTTAGGGGGGAGTATCTTTTCCAGGCCGACGATCCGGAGGAGGCCTGGTATCTCTATTCGGTCCTGGAATCAACCGATTCCATCTACAGCAATATCGTCCTGAGCGTGAACGGGGTGAATATGGAAGACCTTCGACCCCTGGTCCGGCGGCAGGAATTCCCCGTGACCCCCGACGGGGAGGGTTACGTCCGGCTGGAACTCTCCTACGAATCCACCGGGCTGGAGAATCTCTACTACTATATTTCCGAGGGGGATGAAATCGCCCAGCTGAACAACTTCCACCTGGCCATACGCACCGACTTCAAGGACTTTGACTTTCCCCCCTCCATGATGTCCCCCGATGGGAAGAGGGAAACCGGTGAGGGATACGAACTGGTCTGGAATCTGGACAAGGCGGTCACCGGCAAGGATCTGGGACTTATCATCCCCAACCGGCTGAATCCGGGGGAGATCGTCACCCGGGTCACCTTTTTCGCCCCCGTGCCCCTTCTGTTCTTCTTCACGGTGCTGCTCATTGTAACCACGATCATGAAGTGTCCCTTCCATCCCATGCACTACTTCTTTCTGGCGGCCACCTTCTTCTCCTTCCACCTCATGTACTCCTACTTTTCGGACCACATGAATCTCTACCTGACCTTCGGGATCGCCTCGGTTGTCTCCCTCATCCTCACGGTAACCTACCTGAGGCTCTTCGCTCCTCCCAGGATCGCCTATCTGGTCGCTCCGGCCATCCAGCTCGTCTATCTGGTGTTCTTCTCCTGGTCCTTCTTTTTCGACGGCATCACCGGGGTCATCCTCACCGTCTGCTCCGTGCTGACCCTCTTCCTCCTCATGCAGCTGACCGGGCGGATAGACTGGGACAGGCTGACATCGGAAAGAGAGCCCTCTCACTTGCCGATGGAATAGAGTATCCCCGCCTGGAGGTAGACCCGGAACTCGGGCTGATTGACCACGCTGTCCGCATCCTCATAGGTATAGGCGTTGCGGGGTCTGTCGTCCTCCCCGTCAGGGGTGTAGAAGTAGGTCCCGTGGGCGTCCAGGCGGGTTTTGGGAAAATACTCCGCCCCCCCCTTGATGAGCAGGAAGTTGGGGGTTTTGCTCATCTTCATGCGCATGGCCCCCCCCACCCCCACACCCAGGGGGGCGGAGGTTACCGTGAAAGCCTCATTGTTGCCAATGAAGGCGAAATGGGCCTGGTAATAGTTCCACAGTCCGGACAGGGTGAATTCCACGGATACCTTGTCGAATTCCTTCCATTTCCAGCCCAGGTCCAGGGCCAGAAGGTAGGATTCCCCGTATTTTTCCACATTCCCCCCCTCATTGTCATTTATGAAGATATGGCGGGCTTCGGTGGCGTTTCCCGGGTCGAGCTGATAGACATAGGCTCCCCGGCCCTGCAGAAAAAAGGGAAATCCCTTTTCCGGTTCCTCCAGGCGAATGGCCAGTCCCGCCCCCAGGTCTCCGTAGTATCCCGTTGATACCTCATGGAAGGGCTGGAGGGCGGAAAGGGCTGTGGCTAACAGAAAACCTATAATAATCGGGGCTGTTCTTTTCATAGAACTATTATAACTCAATTATTAAGATTTTCTAATATGCCGTTAGGTATATTATCCTTTTACGGGGATCCAGACTTCGCAGCGGTAATCGGCGGCCTGGGAATCTCCCGGGGGATAGTATTCTATCTGCGGGGCGTTCCGCAGCTCATACCCCGTAGCGGGAAGCCATTCGGAGAATATCCGCTTCCAGACATCCTGAATCGCTCCGGGCATGGGGCCCACCGATTCGAAAACGGCCCATTCGGAGGGGGGGACTTCCAGGGATTCGAAGCCTTTCCCGTCCCCGCCCCTGTCGTCCACGGCTATGGCGTAGCGGAATTCGGGGCCGTCTCCTTCGCACTCGAAGCAGATCCCATAACAGGGACTTCCCGGGGATACCCCGTTCAGCCGCTCCATAACCCCGTTTTTCCAGGATTCCTGCCAGAATCGGGGGATCTCCACATAATTCTGTCCATCCTCGCTGCTCGTCCCGATGGAGGTCCCGAAAAATTTCAGGGCATCCTTCCTTTCCATGCGGTAGTTCATCTCTCTGTCTCCTTTGATTGATATGGAGAAGGAGAGCCGGTGGTAGGATTTCAGGGCCGCCCCGGGCTCGCCCGCCTGGGAGGGGGCTATGCCGTGGACCGACTTGAACGCCCGGCAGAAAGCCTCCGGGGAGGAGTAGCCGTAGTCCAGGGCCACGTCTATCACTTTCCTTCCCCCCAGAAGATCCCTGACCGCCAGGGTCATTCTGCGGCGTCTCTGATACTCGCTGACTCCCATTCCCGTGGCCGCTTCGAAGAGGCGGGAGAAATAGAGCCGGCTCAGGCAGGCCCTGTCGCAGAGGACGTTCCAATCGATTTCGCCGTCAAGATGATTTTCCAGATAGTCCACGCAGTCGGTCAGCCGCTCAATCCATTTCACCGGTTACTCCTTCTGGATAAGAGGATAACCGATTATACCACGGCCGGCCTGATAATAACTGCTCAATGGGATCAGAGGGGGAACTTTTTACTGGACCGCGCTTCTCAGGGCGTTCTCCACGGCGGACATGATCCCCACGCTGGTGGCCGTCGCGCCGGTGACGCTGTCCACGCTGGTGTTCTGCTCATCCACGATCTTCTGGGGAATCAGCTTTATGGGGCGGGAGTAGAACTGGGGCCCCACTTCGTTATGATCCACGATGGAGACTTCGGTTACGGCCCCCTCGGCCACGGTGACTTCCACGATAAGCCCCTCCCGGAATCCGGTGGACTCCCCCTGATAGACCCCGTCTGCAAGGGTCATCGACTCCAGGTTCCAGCCCTCGGGAAAGGCGTAGTTGTGCTGCCGACGGCCTCCAGAGAAGGAAGTCATCAGAAGAAAGGCTGCGGGAAGCAGAGCCGCCAGAACGATTTTATTTACCGATTTAGTCATTTTTTTTCTCCTTAGTCCGGGGGACCGGCTTTTTGAAGGCCCAGCCGTACTGTAACGTTTTATCTTTGGGACAGGCCTGAAGGCATTCGAAGCAGTTCAGACACTGGCCGTTTCTCACATGTTTAGCCGAGGATACGCCTATCCCCATGGGACAGGCCCTGTCGCAGGCTTTGCAGTCAATGCAGGT
>QKAI01000137.1 GCA_003246505.1 Spirochaetaceae bacterium
GCCCGAAACAAAGGGGACGGTCAATGTCCGGGAGGCATACTCACGCCCTATAATCGTTTCTATATCGTAATCGCCGCCCTTCACAAGGATATCGGGCCTGATCTTTCGTATAAGCTCCAGAGGGGTATCCTCTTCGAAGAGGATGACCTGATCCACATAACGCAGAGACTCAAGCATCAGTTTGCGGCTCTCCTGATTGTTGACAGGCCGCCCCTCCCCCTTCAACCGGGTAACGGAGGCATCGGAATTCACCCCAAGGACAAGGAAATCCCCCAGCTCCCGGGCTTTTTTCAAATAATCAAGATGTCCCGGGTGGAGAAGATCGAAGCAGCCGTTGGTAAATACTATGGTTTTCCCTGCCCTTCGGGCTTCCACCCAATTTCTTTTATCATTCCTGTCATGCAGGAGAAGGTCCGCCGTTATGGGATGGGTACCGGGAAATCCGACCACAATGCCCGCCGCCCGATTGGCCTGCATCAGGCAATCGTTGATGGGAAGACCGTCGGCGATGAAACGGAGGAGACTGGCCGACACCGTATCCCCCGCACCGGATACGTCGTAGACCTCCTTTGCCAGAGTGGGGATATGGCGGATTCCCTCCCCCCAGGCCAGGGTCATCCCCTTTTCGCTGCGGGTGACGATCAGTTTGTCGACGGACAATTCCTCCCGTAATTTCTGCGCCCCCTCTCCTATCACCCCGTCCTCGTTGGGAAGACTCTCTCCCAGGGCTTCGCAGAGCTCTTTCACATTCGGAGTGATGAGGTTAGCACCGGCATACTTGCGCCAGTCCTTTCCTTTAGGATCGATGACTACGGGAATTTCCCTTTTACGGCCTTCCCCTATCAGATAGGCGCACAATTCGGGAAAGCAGGTGCCCTTATTGTAATCGGAAATGAGGATTCCCTCGAAGCGGGACAGATCGATCTTTTTTATCTCAGACAGAAGCAGACCCTTCTCTTCATCGGTAAGGGGAAGTTCCTTCTCATCGTCCACCCGGACGATTTGCTGCCGTGAGGAGATGATCCGCGTTTTCGTCACCGTATTCCTGCCCCAGGTAAGGCTTTTCAGTTCTATATGATTCTCCCCGAAAAGGTTTTCCAGGATTCCACGGGATTCATCCTCCCCTGTAAATCCTACAAGGGTAACCCGGGAATTGAGCCCTCTCAGGTTAACAGCCACATTCCCCGCGCCTCCCGGACGGTTCTCTCTTCCGGTGACGGTCAAAACGGGGACGGGGGCCTCGGGGCTGATCCTCCTGATCTCTCCGTGGATGTAACTGTCCAGCATGATATCTCCCACCACGAGGAAGGATCTTTCCACAGAGAGAAGTGATTCCAGTTTCTTAAGCATCGGGGAACATCTCCCTCTCCACCTGCTCGCAGATGATATGACCGACCAGAATATGCCCCTCCTGAATCCGGGGAGTATCCCTCTCGGGAATGGAGATGAGCACGTCGCAAAGTTCGGACATCGGACTCTCCCCCTCTCCTGTCATGCCTATGGTGTGAATCCCCATATCCCGCGCCTGTTTAAGGGCATTGATGATATTGGGGGAATTCCCGCTCGTTGAAAGGCCGATAAAAATATCGCCCCTCTTTCCCTTTCCCTCCAGGGAACGGGAAAATAGCTGTTCATACCCGTAATCGTTGGATATGGCGGTTAGGGTTGAGCTGTTTACGGTCAGCGCCTCGGCGCTCAGTGACCGTCGTTCCAGATAGAAACGTCCGACTAGTTCACTGGCCAGATGCTGGGCGTCTGCGGCGCTTCCCCCGTTTCCAGCCAAAAAGAGCTGGCCCCTTTCTTCGCGATAGCTTTTGAGAATCATCTCCACCGCAAGGTTTATGCTCTCGATGAGAGGTGTTGATTCTCCCATTTTCTCCAGTAATCGGGCCGCCTGATTTAATCTGTAGACAATCCTACCGGTGTATGGCATGTTTTATCTCCCGAAAAATAGAATCGAAATCGGGAAAAAGCTTTTCCCCGCTTTTTGGCGTATAGGAACTTTCCAGAATATAGGATCGAAGGCCGGGATATTCTATCCTGTCACTTAGCTTATCGCCTATCATAAATGAGTCCTCAAGGGAGAGGGAAAAATCATCCCGGGCTTTGAGATACATGCCGGGATGGGGCTTCCTGTCCGGGGAATCCCTGTCATATCGGGGAACGGAAGCCCCTTTCAGATAGGGGCAGTAATAAACTCCGTCAATGCGGACTCCCCTCTCAAGGAGCTTTCGATTGACCTGAGCTTGAAACTGCTCGAATTGTTGGACCGAAAATATCCCCCGGGCTATGCCCGATTGATTCGTCATGATGAGAAGCTTAAACCCCTCTTCCTGAGCCCAATGAAGATGGGGAATGATATCATATATTAACCTTAGATCTTTCAATTCATAGGGATAGCGGCAATCCTCTATGAGTACTCCGTCGCGATCCAAGAAAAGTGCCCTGTTATTCCTTCCCATAATGTGGATTCATTATAGAGAAAAAAACATTCCCCTTCAACTCTCCCCGATCACCCGCAGCACCGCCGCCGGCAGGGCTTTATGTTCCTGCTCCAGCACCCGGGCCGCCAGGCTCTCCGGGGTATCCCCCTCCAGAACGGGAACCCGGGCCTGGAGGATGATCTTCCCCCGGTCAACCCCTTCCCCGACGAAGTGGACCGTGCATCCCGACTCCTTCTCCCCCGCGGCGATGACCGCCTCGTGGACATGGCGGCCGTACATGCCCTTTCCTCCGAATTTCGGGAGCAGGGCGGGATGGATATTGATCATCCTCCCCCGCCACCGGGCGCTGAATTCCTCGGTGAAGATGGAAAGATAACCCGCCAGGACGATCAGATCTATGGCATAGGCTTCAACGGCTTTCTGAATCTCCTCGCAGAGACGCTCCCGGCCCAGCGCCTTACGGCTGAATTCCAGGGTATCGATAATGCCCGCGTCCCGGGCCCTCTGAAGGGCTTTGGCGGGACGGTCGGCAATGACGAGGACGATATGCTTTCCCACCTCCGATTCGATCAGGGCCTGGAGGTTGCTCCCCCCCCCTGATACGAATACGGCTATACGAGGCATATTTTCTCTTTCCCCTTTACGATTTCCCCGATCAGATAGGAGGCTTCCCCCGCCGACTCCAGTACCTGCTGGACGGGGACGACCTGCTCCTTCGGAAGGACGATGGTGTACCCCACGCCCATGTTGTAGGTGCCCCACATCTCCTCTTCCGGCACGCCCTTTGAGGCGATCAGGTTGAAGATGGCGGGGCGGGGAAAGGAGTCCTTGCGGATCTGGGCGCAGAGGCCCTCCGGTATGATGCGGGGGACATTCTCGATGAGCCCTCCCCCGGTGATATGGGCCATGCCGTGGATGTGAAACCCGCCCAGCAGCTCTAGGACCTGGGTGACGTAGACCTTGGTCGGCTTGAGGAGCTCCTCGTGGAGGGGTGCCCCGTTGAAGTCGGCGAAATAGTCGGGCAGGACCTTGCGGGTCAGGCTGAAGCCGTTGCTGTGGAGCCCGTTGGAGGGAAGCCCCAGAATGGCGTCCCCCTTCTCGATGGCCGATCCGTTAATGATCTTTTCCTTGTCCACCACGCCCACGCAGAAACCGGCCAGATCGTAATCCCCGTCTTTGTAAAATCCGGGCATTTCCGCCGTCTCACCCCCCACCAGGGCGCAGCCCGCTTCCTCGCAGGCCGAGGCGATGCCCTTGACCAGCCGGGAGGAGACCTCCGCATCCAGTTTGCCGCAGGCCAGGTAGTCCAGGAAAAAGAGGGGTTTGGCCCCGTGGCAGAGGATGTCGTTGGCGCACATGGCGAAGCAGTCCTGCCCCACCGTATCGTAATTCTTTACGGCGAAGGCGATTTCCAGTTTGGTTCCCACCCCGTCTGTTCCGGAAACCAGCACGGGGTTTTTCACATGGGAGGGCAGTTCGAAGAGGGAGCCGAAGCTTCCCAGGCCGCCCAGAACCCCCGCGCCGTGGGTTCTCGCCACGGCTTCCTTGATCAGATCGACGGCACGGTAGCCCTCTTCCTTGTCCACTCCGGAATCTTTGTAACTAATCATTCTATCCTCAACTTTTTTTCAAACAAATGAAAGAACTGAAATTAAACCAGGTAAAAAAGATGTCCACCCCTTCGAAGCCGCTCTTCAGAAACAGATCCCTTTCCTCCTCCACCCGGTAGGGGATCAGGACATTCTCCAGGGCCTCCCGCTTACGGGAAATCTCCATCTCACTATAGCCGTTCTGCCGTTTCATATGGTAGTAGTTGTCTACGAAAATTCTACTCGTATCGGTGTGGCTTTGCAAGGTCTTGTCGCTCACAATCAGCACGCCGTTATGGTTCAGCCCGCGATAAATTCTCCCGATCAGCTCCTCCCTGGCCAGGGGATCGATGAACTGCAGGGTGTAGTTCATTATCACCACGGAGGCGTTCTCCAGGGGCGTCTCTTCCAGGTCGGCGCACCGGATGCTTATCCGGTCCCCCCCGGCTGGCCCGATTTTTTCCCGGGCCTCCCGACACATGGCCTCGGAGTTATCGATTCCCACCATGCGATAGTCGGCGATTCCCCTTTCGGAGAAGGCCTGCGCCAGCAGGGCCAGGGTGGTTCCTGTGGAGCATCCCAGATCGTAAATCTGCGATCCCTCCCGGTAGAAGGTCAGGCCCAGGGTGGTGATCATCCGCTGAACCTCCTTGTACCAGGGGATGCTCCTCTGGGCCATATCGTCGAATACGTGGGCTACGGAATCATTGAATTCAAAGGGCAGGACTTCCCCGTCCCCATGGAAAACCCGGTCCCGCCGATCCTCTTTGTTTTCCATCAGAAGCTGCGTGCCTTACGGATTTTGTCGTAGGAATCCTGTATTTCCTGGAATTTCTCCGTGGCGAACTGGGTGAACTCGGCGGGTAGCCCCTTGGCGGCTATTTTGTCGGGATGGAACTCGGCCACCTTCTTCCGGTAGGTTTTCTTGATTTCATCGTCGCTGGCCTGGGGGGTCAGCCCGAGACTGGCGTAGGCACCGGCCAGATCGTTCACGGCGGCGGGACGGGAACTTCCGCCGTTACCGGAGGAGGAGTATCCCGACTGCCGGTATGAGTCCCCGCCGGATCTCCCGAGATGGAAAATATCCGCCGCCGCATCGAGCATGGCCTTCTCCTGGGAGCTGACCTTCCCGTCCGCCGCGGCGACCTGCTGGACCAGGGCGTAGGCCAGTTCCATGATGGCGGGCCTGTTATGGTAGTAGTTATAGAGGTTCCGGGCCCAGTAGGAGAAATCCCTGGTGCTGTCCCGGCAGGCTTTGTTGAAGTAGTCCATGGCCACCTGCTGGCTCTGGGGGTTCAAGCCCAGCTGCTGCACCATGAAGTCCCGTACGACCCGTTCCTCGCTGGCGGAAACGACCCCGTCCGCGCTGGCGATCTTGCCCAGCATGGAGAAAACGCTTTCGAAGAAGGCGTCGGAAGCCCGGTTCTGGCCACCGAAATCGTTGCCGAAAAAGGTTCCCCGTTTGTGGAAGTTATAAGCCCCCCGGGAGGAGGATCCGATGAAGGCCCCGATGATCATTCCCAGGAAGGGGAGCCCTATCAGCCCGCCCACTAACAAACCTATGAATCCTCCCAGAACGGGTCCTATGAAAAACATGCCTTTCTCCCTGTCAGTAAATAATATCCCAATATACTAAATCCCCCCAGGATAATCCATAAAGGGGAGATTACATTTTTGCAAGAAAGGGGATATTGATCAGATCGAAACCGCTTCTGAGCATCCGGAGAACGGCCAGGGAGAGCTGGAGCCGGGCCATGGCCAGATCCAGGTTCTCGTTATTGAGGATGGGATTGTCATGGTAGTAGCGGGAGAAGACCTTGGCCACATTATAAAGGGCGGCGGTGATGAGGGAGGGGTTATGGTCCCGTCCCGCCTGTTCCACGGTGCGGGGAAAATCGGCCAGGATTCCCGCCAGCTCCCACTCCTCGTCCCCGGTGAGCAGCGTCCCGTCCACCGTTTTCTTCTCCAGATCCCATCCCATTTCCCGGGCCTTCCGCTCCATGCTGCAGATGCGGGCGGCCATATACTGGAGGTAGGGCCCCGTATTGCCGTTGAAGGAGAGGGATTCCTTAGGATTGAAGATCATATCCTTTTTGGGGGATACCTGAAGCAGATAGTAGTGGAGGGCCGCCAGGGAGACCGCGTCCGCCGTGGCCCGGGGGTCTTCCACCTCATCCTCCCGTCCCTTGGAGCGGATCTCCTCCAGGGCCAGCTCGGAGAGATCGGCCACAAGATCGTCCGCGTCCACCACGGTGCCCTCCCGGGACTTCATCTTCCCCTCCGGGAGATTCACCATGCCGTAGGAGAGGTGGTAGAGAGATTCGGCCCAGTCGTAACCGAGCTTTTTGAGGACATGAAAGAGGACCTGGAAGTGATAATCCTGTTCGTTCCCCACCACGTAGATGAGCTGGTCGAAGGGCCAGTCCCCGTGCCGGGAGATGGCGGTCCCGATGTCCTGGGTGATGTAAACGCTGGTTCCGTCGCTCCGGAGGAGGACCTTCGTGTCCAGACCTATCTCGCCCATGTCGATGCGGGTGCTCCCGTCCTCCGCCTTATAGAAAACACCCTCCTCCAGGCCCTTGAGGATGATATCCCGGCCCAGCATGTAGAGCTGGCTCTCATAGTAGTAGCGGTCGAAGGAGATATGGGTCTTCTCATAGGTTTTTCCGATGCCCTCCAGGGTCCAGCGGTTCATCATCTCCCACAGGTCACGGACCTCCCTGTCCCCGGCTTCCCACTTCTGGAGCATCTCCTGGGCCTGGGCTTCGGCGGTGGGGTCCTCCTTGGCCCACTGGGCGTATTTCACGTAGTAATCCCCTACCAGGCGGTCACCCTTGATGCCGGTGGATTCGGGGGTCTCACCCTGGCCGAATTTTTTGTAGGCCAGCATGGATTTGCAGATATGGACGCCCCGGTCGTTCACCAGGATGACCTTCTGGACGTCCGCCCCGTTGACCCGGAGTATCCGGGCGGAACTCTCCCCCAGGGCGTCGTTTCTCAGGTGCCCCAGATGGAGGGGTTTGTTCGTGTTGGGGCTGGAGAACTCGATCATGATCTTCCGGCCCTTAAGAGAGTCGTTATGGCCCCAGCTCTCTTCGTCGGCCAGAACGCGGGCCAGGGTATCGGAAATGATCTGATCCCGCTCCAGGAAAATATTCACATAGGGTCCCATGGCCCGGGCCTTGCCCAGGGGGGATTCGCCCAGGCGGGCCGCCACTTCCGCCGCCAGCTGGGGAGGGGCGGATCTGAACTCCTTAGCGAAGGGAAAGAGGGGAAATGCGATATCGCCCATGTCCGCCTTGGGAGGCCTGGCCCCCTTGAGCCGGGACTCGATATCCCCGATTTCTATGTTTTTTTCATCCGCCAGGGCGGTGAGAGCCTCTTTTATTTTTGCTACCCATTCACTGTTCCAATCGGCCATGGTTAATCCTTTATTTTTATGTAAGTCTGGAAAATATATCAGATTATAGGGGTAACGGTCAATTTCCGGTGGCCCCTTTTTCTTCAATGGAAATCACATCCAGAAGGGTCTTGTGGAAGTTGGAGACGAGGAACTCCAGGGAGATGAGGTCGTTCTTGAACTCCCGGTTCCGGGTTCCCCCCAGCTCGGAGTAGTTGGACAGGGTGTCGTAGGCCCCGCCGGTACCCATGATGATTCCCTTGAGTAGGC
>QKAI01000469.1 GCA_003246505.1 Spirochaetaceae bacterium
GGCCGTCTTGCGAATGATGGTTCTGATGTCCAGGGGCTGCTGCTTCATGGAGAACCAGGCGAACTCCACCTTCACCTGGGAAAGGATGTTCTCGACAAGATCGTTCAGCCTCTTCGTATTCTCTATGGAGGAGTGAATCAGGGAGCGCTGGGTGTCGTTAATAGGACCGGGCCTCTCTTCCATGATGAGCTCGTTGGAGGTCTTGATCACCGCCAGGGGGGTGCGGAGCTCATGGGTGAGGGTGGAGAGAAGTTTATTCTTGTTGTCCACCAGATTCTTCATGTACTCGTATTTCATCTTGTTGGTGCTCTCCTGTATCCTCAGGATCATCATGACCCCCAGCTGGGCTCCGGCGGCGGGTATCAGGAAAAGGAGGAGCCCCCTGTCCTGACCGAGAATCGCTCCCCCCGCCAGGGCCGCGGAGGAAAGGGCGATGAACACCGCGGCGGTTCGGAATTCCCTCTTCCCGAGAATCAGTTCGGCGGTCAGGATCAGGGCGAAGGGGAAGTACAGGAAGCCGTTCCCGGTCAGGAGCAGGACCGCCGTCAAACCCATGTCCGCAGCGGACATTCCCCCGCTGTGAACGATGTGATCCTTCCCCGTGAGGACGCAGAAGAGGGAGAAGAGGAGCAGGGCGGCGGAGAGGAGAATCGCGGCAAGGAAAAGGCGGGGGAACAGGGGCGACAGGAGGAGCAGAAGTCCCGGAGCCAGGAGGATCTGAAGGAGAAGGCGAAGAAATCTTGATCTGACAACGGTTGTTCTGAGCTTGTCATGCTGGGAGAGTTTGTCCAACATACTGCCCTCATTTTACTGTAAATATTCCGTATGTCCATGTTTTTTTTCACATTTAAGACCATGGCGGTCGTTTGGGCTTGAAACACGGAAGGCGGGGATTGGCAAGTTACAATCCGGTAACAAAGGCGTAACAGTCTGGTTACAATTCCCCTTCCCCCGTATTCAGATGGGAAAACCTGATTTACAATTCTATCAACACTATTCAGGAGGAAAGGATATGTTAAGAAAAACAACCATTCTGGTTTTGCTTCTGTCACTGCTGTCTACTGCGGCGCTTCTCGCCAACGGCTCCAGGGATTCCGGGACAGAGGATAAGGGGAAACTCGTCTTCTATGCGGGGCTTCAGGAGGATCATGCCGCCATGATCGCCGAGGAATTCGAAGCGGAATTCGGCATCGAGACGGAATTCGTCCGGATGAGCAGCGGTGAAATCCTAGCCCGGCTCAAGGCGGAGAAGGACAATATGACCGCATCCGTCTGGTACGGCGGCCCCGTGGACGGCATCGTCGCCGCCAATGAGGAGGGGATCATCGAGCCCTACGTCTCTCCTGAAGCGGTCAATATCCGGGAGGGCTTCAAGGATCCCAAGGGCATCTGGACCGGGATCTACATCGGCTATCTGGGGTTTGTGGGAAACAGGACCATCCTCAAGGAAAAGGGCCTGGAAATGCCCACCTCCTGGGCCGATTTCCTCAAGCCCGAATTCAATCAGGAGATCGTGGTGGCCCATCCCGGATCCTCCGGCACCGCCTATACCATGCTCGCCACCCTGGTTCAGATGATGGGGGAGGACGAGGCCATGGAGTATTTCAAGAAATTCAGCCCCCAGGTCCGGCAGTACACCAAGTCCGGAACCGCCCCGGGCCGCATGGCCGGCCTCGGAGAGACCACCGTGGGCATCACTTTTCTCCACGACGCCATCAAATACAAGAAGGAAGGCTATGAGGATATCGTGATCTCCGCTCCCCTGGAAGGGACGGGATACGAGATCGGAGGCGTGGCTCTCCTCAAGAACGGCCCGGATCAGGAGAACGGCAAGAAATTCATCGACTGGGTTCTCACCAAGGAGGTCCAGGAGATGGGCAAGACGGTCGGATCCTTCCAGTTCCTGACAAATAAGGCCGCCATGCCCCCGGAAGAGGCTATGCCGATCAAGGATACCAAGCTGATCGATTACGACTTCCAGTGGGCCGGAGAGAACAAGAAACGCCTCGTGGAAAGGTTCAGCATCGAAACCAGCACCACGGCGCCCACCGAATAATCCGGCGCGGGTGGCATCCCAAAGGTGTGTCACCCGCCCTGTTTCCCTTAGGAGAACCGATGAACAACTCCCGAAAGCTTAAGCTGCAGAACGAATTGAAGATTCTCGCCAATCTCAGAAACGATCCGGCCCTCCTGGGGGTCATTCTGTTCACCCTGGTCCTGGTGACCTTCTTCATTATCATTCCCCTCTATAACATCCTTATGGAGAGCTTCACCACGGACAGGGGCATTTCCCTTAAGAACTACAGGGACGTGATCCTCATGTACGGCAACATGCGGATACTGCTGAACACGATTCTCCTGGGGCTGGTCACCTCGTCCATCTCCGTGGTCGTCGGTTTTATCTTCGCCTATGTGACTACCTACATGAAGATCCGGTTCAAGAGGATGTTCGATTTCATCGCGATTCTCCCCATCATCTCCCCCCCCTTCGTGGTGGCCCTCTCCGCCATTCTCCTCTTCGGGCGGGTCGGCCTGATCACCCGGGGGCTCCTGGGCATCAAGGACGCGGAGATCTACGGCTTCCACGGACTCGTCCTGGTCCAGTCCCTGAGCTTCTTCCCCATCGCCTACATGATGCTGGTGGCCCTGCTCCAGAGGATCGACCCCTCCGTGGAGGAGGCCTCCCGGGATCTGGGGGCTTCCCGGTTCAAGGTGTTCACCTCGGTCACCCTGCCCCTGATGGTGCCCGGGCTGGCCAACGCCTTCCTGCTCGTCTTCATCCAGTCCATCGCCGATTTCGCCAACCCCGTGGTCATCGGGGGGAACTTCACCACCGTGGCGGTGAAGATCTACCAGGAGGGCATCGGGAACTACCAGTTCGGCACGGCGACCGCCCTGGCCATGGTGCTTCTCTCCATCTCCATCTCCATTTTCGTGCTGCAGAAATATTACGTGAGCAAGAAATCCTATGTCACGGTGACGGGAAAGGTCTCCCGGCAGAGGGATCTGATCTCCGGCCGGAACGTCACCCTGCCGGCCACGGCGGTTCTGCTCTTCTTCACCTTCTTCGTCATCATGATGTACATCCTCATCCCCATCGGCTCCTTTGTGAAACTCTGGGGCATCAACTATACCCCGACCCTGGAGCACTACCGGTATATCCTCAAGCCCAAGCTCTTCAAGCCGGTCCTCACCACGACCACCCTGGCCGCCCTGGCCACCCCCGTCTCGGGGATCCTGGCCATGCTCATCGCCTTTCTGATCGTCAGGAAGAAATTCTTCGGCAAGTCCTTCATCGAATTCACCACCATCATGGCCCTGGCCATACCCGGGACGATCATCGGCCTGGGCTACGTGATCAGCTATAATAAGACCTATTCCCTCCTGGGGGCGACCATCATCCCCCCCATCACGGGGACCGCCTTCATCATCATCATGGCCTTCATCATCCGCAGCCTGCCCGTGGGAATCCGCTCGGGGATCACCTCCCTTCAGCAGATCGATCCCTCCATCGAGGAAGCGGCCAACGTTCTGGGCGCCTCGAGCCGCAAGGTGTTCACCAGCGTGACGATACCCATGATCAAGAACGCCTTCCTCAACGGGCTCATCTTCACCTTCGCCCGGAGCATGACCCTGGTGAGCACGGTCATCTTCCTCATATCCGCCCGGTACAAACTCCTCACCACCACCATCATGGCCCAGATCGACGTGGGGAAAATGGGGGTGGCGTCGGCCTACTGCACCGTGCTCATCCTGATCGTCAGCGTCGCCATGCTCATCATCAAAATCTTCGTAAAGAACATCAGTACGGAATAAGAGGAGAGGAATAATCCCATGAAAGACAAGATAAAAGTGGAACTGAGAAACCTGACCAAGACCTTCGTCACCAATAAGAACGATCAGGTCCGGGCGGTGGACAATGTGAATCTGACCATAAATCCGGGGGAGTTCGTCTGCCTGCTGGGGCCCTCGGGCTGCGGGAAAACCACCACCCTGAGAATGCTGGCGGGCTTCGAGATCCCCACTTCCGGGGAGATCTTCATAGGGGACAGGAACGTGGCCAATCTGACCCCGGACAAGCGGGACACGGCCATGGTCTTCCAGAATTACGCCCTATTCCCCCATCTGAACGTGTACGACAACATCGCCTACGGCCTTAAGCTGCAGAAGCTGCCCAAGGCGGAGATAAGGGAGAGGGTGGATAAAATTCTCAAGCTGATGAAGATGGAGGATTTCGCCCTGCGGGTCCCCTCGGAGATGTCCGGCGGCCAGCAGCAGCGGGTCTCCCTGGCCAGGGCCCTGATCATGGAGTCGGGGGTTCTCCTCTTCGACGAGCCCCTGTCCAACCTGGACGCCAAACTGAGGATCCACATGCGCGACGAGATCCGGAAAATTCAGAAGCAGGTGGGGATTTCGTCCATCTACGTCACCCACGACCAGGAGGAGGCCATGGGGCTCTCCGACAAGATCGTCATCATGAGGGACGGGACGATACAGCAGGTGGGATCCCCCCGGGAGATCTACCAGAAGCCGGTGAATGAGTTCGTCGCCCAGTTCATCGGGAGGGCCAACATTCTCGAGGGAACGATCGTGGCCGACAATAAGGACCGGGTCTCCCTGGACATACACGGGGTCGTCTATGAGACGGAAAGGACCACCGGCCACGGCGCGGGGGACAGGGTCAAGTTCATGATCCGCCCCGAATCTTTCCTGATCGGGGGAAAGGATTTCACCGCCCCCGTCACCAAGAGCGTTTTCATGGGATCCCACCACGAGTACGAGGTGGAACTCTTCGGAAAGATATTCGAGATCTCCGAGAACAACCCCATGAGGAAAGTCACCATAGATGTGGGGGAGAACCTCTCCTTCTCCATGGACCCCAACTCCATTCACATCCTGGAGCAATAAATGCTACAGTAGGGCCATGAAACCCTTTTCCCATCTGAACCTGTCCCGCCCCCTCCTGGAAAATCTGGGAAAGCTCGGCTACGAAACCATGACCCCCGTCCAGGAGTGGACGATCCCCCTTCTTCTGAAGGGGAAGGACGTGCTGGCCCGGGCCAAGACGGGGAGCGGCAAGACCGCCGCCTTCGCCATCGGTTTTCTGGAGACCATGGACGGGGAGCGGTACCGGGTTCAGGCCCTGGTCCTCTGCCCCACCCGGGAGCTGTCCGAGCAGGTCGCCGGGGAGATCCGCCGTCTGGCCGCCTACCGCCCCAACATCAAGGTGCTGAACATTACCGGGGGGGTCCCCCTGGAACGGCAGGAGCACTCCCTCTCCCATCAGGCCCACATCGTGGTGGGAACCCCCGGCCGGATCCTCAAGCTCCTGAAGCGGGGATCCCTGGTTCTGGAGGAACTCAAGACCCTGGTTCTGGACGAGGCGGACCGGATGCTGGACATGGGTTTTATCGACAGCGTCCGGGAGATCATCGGCTACGCCCCCGCCCGGCGGCAGACCCTCTGCTTTTCCGCCACCTTCCCCGATGACATCCGGCTTCTCGCCGGGGAGATTATGAAGGATCCGAAGGAGATCACCGTGGACGCCCTCCATACCCGGGGGGTGATCGAGCAGCGATTCTTCCTGACCGAAGCGGAGGAGAGGGGGCGGGCCGTGATCAACCTGATCCGGACGTACAAGCCCGAGTCCACCGTGGTTTTCTGCAACACCAAGGACGCCTGCCGCCGGGTCCAGGAGGAGCTGGAGCAGTACCGCATGCACAGCCTGGCCCTGCACGGGGATCTGGAGCAGAAGGAGCGGAACGAGGTGCTCATCCGCTTTTCCAACGGCAGCAGCCCCATCCTGGTGGCCACCGACGTGGCGGCCCGGGGACTGGACATCAGCGGCCTCTCCGCGGTGATCAACTACAATCTGCCCTTCGAGACGGAGACCTACATCCACAGGATAGGGCGGACGGGACGGGCGGGCCAGGCGGGGCTGGCCTTCTCCCTGGTCAAACCGGGGGAGCAGTTCCGCCTGGACCGGATCAACGAAATGACCGGGAGCGATTATGCCGCGGATCCCCTGGACTGCACCGTGCCGGAGGATTTCCCGGGACTGCGGCCGGACATGGTGACCCTGTCCATAAACGGGGGGCGTAAAAACAAGATCAGCGCCGGGGACATCCTCGGGGCGCTCACCAGAACGGGGGAGCTGCGCGGTGAGGATGTGGGAAAGATCGACCGCCTCGATTTCATCACCTTCGTGGCGGTGAAGCGGGCGGCCTCGGGAAAGGCCCTGAAGATCCTTAGTCGGGATAACATCAAGGGCCGTTCCTTCAAGGCCCTCCTCCACGACTGACTCGCGTAACTACGATTACCGGTCGTAACTACGTTACGATTACCAGTCGATGGGAAAGTAATCCTTCAGGAACTGGCCGCACCAGTGCTTCCCCGTATTGATTCCGTCGAAGAAGGGGTCGCACACCCGGGCCGCCCCGTCCACGATGTCCAGGGGGGGCTGGAAGTCGTGGAGCTCCTCCTTCAGCCTGGAGAGCTGGGCCGGGTCCTCGTCGGTGACCCATCCCGTGTCCACCGCGTTCATGAAGATCCCGGATTTCGCCAGCTCCGAGGCGGAGGTGTGGGTGAGCATGTTCAGGGCCGCCTTGGCCATGTTCGTGTGGGGATGGCGCTCCCCCTTCTTGAAGCGGAGGAATTTCCCCTCCATGGCGGAAACGTTCACGATATGCTTCTGCCCCGTGTTCTCCCTCTTCATAAGGGGGGTCAGCTTATTGCAGAGGACGAAGGGGGCCACCGCGTTGACCAGCTGGATCTCCAGCATCTCCGAGGTCTGGATCTCTCCCAGTTTGAGGCGCCAGCTGTTGGTGGTGCGCAGATCCACCTGCTGAAGATCCATGTCCAGCCTGCCCGCGGGAAAAACCGCTTCCACCGATTTCTCCTCGTCAAAGTCGTAGGGAATCTGGGAGAGCTTCGCCGACTCCCGGAGGCCCAGGCCGGGGGTTTTATCCCCGCCGGCGGTGGTGATCAGGGCGCCTTCCCCGCCGGACAGGGATCGGGTGACCGAGGAGAGGCGGTCGGTGAACACATGGAAATTATGCAGAAGATCCCGGGCTTCCCGGGACATCTCCCCCCGTTCCAGGAGTTCGTTCGCCATAAGGTGGGCATAGAACCCGGGGGGACGTCTCACCGTCTGGGCCGCGTTGTTGATGAGGATGTCCAGGCGGCTGTAGGTCTCCTCCACATGGCGGCAGAAGAGTTCCACGCTGGGGGTATGGCGCAGATCCAGGCCGTAGACGTGCAGGCGGCCGCCCCAGTCGGCAAAATCCTCCTCCCGGGCGTAGCGCAGGGCCGAATCCACGGGGAAGCGGGTGGTGGCGATGACCGTCGCCCCCGCCCGGAGCATCATCAGGGTCGCCTGGTAGCCAATCTTGAGGCGCGAACCGGTAATGAGGGCGACCTGGCCGGTCAGGTCCGCCGTCTGGAAGCGCTTCCGGTAGTTCAGTTCCGCGCAGGAGGGGCACATGGTGTCATAGAAGAAATGGAGCCGGGTGAATTCCTTTTTGCAGACATAGCAGTTGCGGGGGGACTGGAGAACGGGCCCATCCCCGGATTCCCGGGAGGAATCGGCGATTTGAAGGGGAGCGGAGAAGACCTCCTCGGTCCGGGCTTTGCGGATGCCCGTGGCCGCCCGGGCGGTTCTGTCCTTTAGGGAGGCCTCCTGTTTGATCTGCCTGCGGGCGGCT
>QKAI01000213.1 GCA_003246505.1 Spirochaetaceae bacterium
GCTGACAGGGAGGGTCTATTCTTAAGTGATTGGGGCTTAGAACCCGCAGGCCCGGGCGTAGATGCCCATCACGTCTCCGATCCTGTCCAGAATCAGGTCATGGGCCCGGGGCCGAATCTTCCCCTCCTGCACGCTGTTGTACTGGTTGGGCATGAACTGGCTCAGGAGGGAGAGGGGGATCCCCCGGTCATCCAGGTTCTTCTTCAGAAGCTTCACAGAAGCGGTCAGCCTTCCGTCGGGCCAGTAGTAGCGGCTCCGGTCGGAAAAGCTGTACTTTCTCTTGAAGAGCTGCTCCCCTTCGCTGCCCGGGTAGTACTTCTTCCAGTACTTCGGCTCCCCGAGCATCACCTCCTCCAAGGTCGCCCTCAGGCGGGAGAGGGGTTTGTCCGATCCGGCGTAGAGCTCCTTCTCCATATCCTCCAGGGCGAACAGGGCCTCCCGGTAGGCGAAGGTCAGCCAGGGGCCCACCTTGAGGATGCAGTAGTGGTCCTTCACCAGATTCCTCAGCCCCGTCTCGCTCTGATAGTCCGTGGAGTGGGCCTCGTAGACCAGCTGCCCGTCCCCGGCGATCAGGCCGCTCAGAGCGGCGGCGGCCCCGCTGTTATAGTGGAACACCTGATCGTCCCCGAACTCCACTCCCGGCTGGACCACCAGCCCCACCACCCGCTTCCAGGCGTCACCCAGGCCCCGGGCCTCGAAGGCGGCCTTCGTCACCTCGATGGTCCTCTTAGCATCGGCGGAGGAAGTGGGGGTTACCGAATCCTCCTCCTCCTGGGCGCCCCCGGGGATGGGAACCTCCGTGCCGATGATGTAGACCGGAGGGGGGGTCTTTCGGAATCCGGCGGCCCAGGTCTCCTCCGCCACGGCGCAAAGCTCCGCCGCCCGGGCGGAGACGATGGTATCGTCCAGGGGGGTATGCCTGTCCCCCTCGTCGTCGGCGCAGTACATGCTCGCGTCCAGGTGGATCTTCTGGTACCCCGCCTCCACATAGGCCTTCACCAGGTCCCGGGCGTTGGCCATGGCCTCGGCCGCGGGCAGGCTCTGCCAGGCGTTGGGACCCAGGTGGTCCCCTCCCAGGAGCACCTTCTCCCAGGGGAAATCCATCTCCCCGGCCAGCTTCCTGACATAGGCCACGAAGTCCGCGGGGACCATGCCCGTGTAGCCCCCGAACTGGTCCACCTGGTTGCTGGTGGACTCGATCAGGACGATCGAGCCGTCCCCCTTCGCCCGGATCATCCCCGCCCGGATCACGTCGCTGTGGGCGGAGCAGATCGAGTAGATACCCGTGCCCTTCCCCTGTCTGTTGCCCTTGAGCAGTTCCAGAAATTCATTTATAGCGCCCATATGCTCTCCCTATTTCTCGCACTCGAAGAGGATCTTCCCCTTCACCGCCCCGGGGACGGTCAAATCGTTCACGGCCTCGGAAGCCCGGCTCAGGGGAATTTTCCGGTCGATCAGCTTTTCGGTCTTCACAAGATTCTTATCAAAGAGGTAGACCGCCATCTCCCACTCCCAGCCGGGAAAGGGGGCGGAGTAATTCATCCAGGAACCGGTCACGTGCAGTTCCTTCCTGTTGATGAACTCGAACTCGTTCGGCTGGAGGGTCACCGGCTTGTGGGGGGTGCCGATGAACATGACCGTTCCCTTGGGGGCGGCCAGGTCCAGGCAGAGGATCTCCGTGACAGGTACGCCGCCCGTCTCCAGGCACACTTCGTAACCGACTCCTCCCGTAAAGGCCATGGCCTTCTCCTTGAACCCCTCCTCCAGGGTGTTCAGGCACAGATCGGCTCCGTACTCCCTGGCCGTTTCCAGCCTTTCCCTGTCTATGTCGAATACGGCGATCTTCCGGGCGCCCATGGCCCGGGCGCACTGCAGGGTCAGAAGGCCGATGGTTCCCATGCCGGTAATGGCCACGTCCCTTCCCCCCTGGAAATTCATGATGTTCAGGGCATGGAGGGCCACGGTGATGGGCTCGAAGAAGGCCCCCTCGGTGTAGCTGACGTTCTCAGGCAGCACCACGGTGTTCTCCCAGGGCATGGCCACGTACTCCGCCCATCCCCCCTGGATGCGGGATCCGATGAACTTGTAGCCCTTGCTCAGGGAGTAATTCCCCTTCTGGCTCTGGGGGTCGTTCCGGTTGGGAATGAGGGGCACGCAGGCGATCCGGTCGCCCCTTTTCCTCTCGGTCACGCCCTCGCCGGTCTCCACGATCTCCCCGGAGAACTCGTGGCCCAGCACGATGGGGTAGAAATGGGCTCCCCCGTGGATGGTGCGGGGGATGTCGGAACCGCAGAGCCCCGACTCCTTGACTTTTACCAGAACCTCTCCCGGTTCGGCCTGGGGCATCTCCCAGTCCTCATAGCGGATATCATTATCCCCGTACAGCACGGCTGCTTTCATGGCGTCCTTCCTTCGTTAAATAGTATAGGTTTCCCTTATTCTGTCCAGCTGCTCATAGATCGGTCCCACGGCCTTGTAAAGATCGGTAAAGGCCTTAAACAGATCCCCGTAATAGGCTTCCTTCTCCCTGTCCGGTTCATGCTCCGCCCTAACGGTCTGCACCTTCAGGGCCTCATTGAAATCGGCGAAGAGCCCTACCCCCACGGCGGTCATGATGGCGGTCCCCAGGGGGGCCACGTCCATCTCCCCGGGGAGGATGATGTTCTTTCCCAGAATGTCGGAGAAGATCTGCGTCCAGACGGGGCTGTTGGCGCATCCCCCGGTCATGACGATGTCATCTATCTCGGCGCCCTTCTCCTCCATGAGGCGGAAGACGTTTCTCACCCCCAGGGCGATCCCCTCCATGATCATCCGGATCATGGCCTTACGGCTCGTGTCCGGGTTCATCCCGAAGGCCACGGCCCGGGAGTGGGGATCCCAGAGGGGCGCCCTCTGGCCCACCATGTAGGGAAGATAGAGGAGCACGTCGTCCCTGTAGCCCGCCTCCTCGGCGAGCCGGTCGATGACGTCGAACCGCTCCTCCTCGATGAGGGATTTGAACCAGCGAAGACCCGCCCCGCCGTAATCCACACCCCCGTTCACCAGATAGAGCCCGGGCACGCCGTGGTGGTAGTTGAGCATGCTCGGATCGGTGGGCACCGAGGCGGTGCAGGCCCCGGCGTTGGTGGCCGTCCCCGCGGAGATGTAGGCCTGCCCGTCCCGGCGCAGCCCCAGGCCCAGGGTGGCGGACACGTTGTCCATGGCCCCGGCGATGACCGGAGTGCCCTCGGCCAGTCCCGTGGCCCGGGCGGCCTCCCCGGTCAGGCCGCCCACCACGTCGGTGCTGGCGTATACCGGGGGGAGCTTCTCCCGGTCGATACCGCACAGGCCTATGAGCCGGTCAGACCACTGGCCGGTGCGGATGTCGCAGAGCTGTGACATGCCCGCTTCGGAGATGTCCATGGAATATTTGCCTGTCAGCCGGTAGACTAGGTAGCCGTTGCAGTGAAGGAAGGTGCGGGCCTTTTCGTAGACCTCCGGCTCGTTCTTCCTCATCCACAGGATCTTGGGGGCGAAGTTGGAGGGGTCCGAATGGTTGCTGCTGATGGAAACCAGCTCCTCCCCGAAAGTGTCCTGAATCCAGTCGGACTCCTCCCGGGCGCGCCGGTCCAGCCACAGGAGGCCCTTCCGCAGGGGCTTCCCCTCCCCGTCCAGGGGCAGGGCCATGCTGGACATGGAATCCACCCCGATGCCGGCGATGTCCCCCGGATTGACCCCGCTCCCCCGAAGCACCTCGCCCACGGTCGCCACCAGGGCGTCCCACCAGGATTCGGCATCCTGCTCGGCCCATCCCGGCCGGGGATAGGAAGTGGGATATTCGTGCCTCGCCGAAGCGAGGACCTTCAATTTATCATCAAAGAGCACCGTTTTTGTACTCGTGGTGCCCAGATCGACACTCAGGATATATTTCCCCATAAAACCTTCCGCACGTAATCGATTACGTTAATCGATTACCATCCTATCGGGTTTTTCCCCTCCTGTCAATTTTCCCGGCCCCCTTTCCGGGAAAAACTCTCCTTGACTCCCTCCCCGGGCTATTGTATTCTGACCTTATAATGCCAATATCCAAAGGAGATGCCCACCGATGGGAGCGTCCATGAAAGATGTAGCCCGCATGGCCGGCGTGTCCACGGCAACCGTATCCCACGTGATCAACGGGACAAGGCCGACCGCCCCGGAAACCCGGGACAGGGTTCGGAAAGCCATCACCGCCCTGAACTATAACGTCAATTCCGTGGCCAGAAATCTCAGAAGCGGCTCCTCCCGGATCATAGGGTACGTGGCCTCCAACCTGGCTAACTATTTCTTCATGGACATAGCCATGGTGCTGGACCGCATCCTGAGCAGCCAGGGCTACCACCTCATCTATATCAACTCCAATGAGGATCCGGACAAGGAGAGGGAGAACATCCAGAGCCTGATCATGCAGAATGTGGACGGCCTTATCATCGCTCCCGTGCGGGAGGACTGCCAGTACATGAAAGAGATCATCGGCGACCGCTGCCCCGCGGTTTTCTTTGACAGGAAGCCGCTCCATTACTCCCGGGACTGCATCATGGTCACCAACCGGGAGGGGGCCTTCCTTGGCACGGAACACCTGATAAAGGCGGGATTCCGACGGATCGGGTTCATCTGCTCCCGCATGGACGGCACCATGGAGGAAAGGATCGAGGGATACCGGGAGGCGCTGAAACGCAACGGCCTGACGCCCGACGGGGGGCTTATCAAAACGGGCAGCGGCGTACCCCGCTCCATGGACGATGAGAAAAGGGGCGAATCCTATGAGAACGCCCGCATCCTGATAGAAGAGGCCGGGGTGGATGCCCTGTTCGCGGGCAACGCCATGGCGGTGCTCGGGTCCTACAGCTTTATGAACGACAGGGGCATAGAGATTCCCGGCGAAATGGGCCTCCTCTCCTTCGACGACCCCTTCTGGCTCACCATGTCCCGCCCGAAGATCTCCGCGGTTTACCAGGACAAGGAGAGTATCGGTAAATCGGTGGCCGAGACCCTGCTCGAAAGAATCGCGGGAAGCGACAGGCCCTACAAAACCCTCCGAATCCCCACGGGGATCGTGATCCGCCACTCCACGGGCAAATAAAAAAAACGGCCCCTTCCCGTCACCATGGAGGATGGGCGGGGAAAGGGCCGGAGTTCATCGGACGGGCCGGGGATCAGGCGACGGCGTTCTTTTTCTGGATCGTGTCAAAACCGACGGCGAAGATCAGAACGAGCCCCTTGATGATCATCTGGGTATAGCTGCTTACGTTCAGGAGCACCATGCCGTTGGTCAGGATGCCGATGATGAGCACACCGGCGATGACCCCGGAGATCTTGCCCAGACCGCCCATGATGGAAACGCCACCCAATACGACACAGGTGATGACGTCGAACTCGTATCCCAGACCGGCGGTGGGCTGGGCGGAGTTGGTCCGGGACAGCATGACGATACCGGCCAGACCGGCGAAGAAGCCGGAGAGGGAGTAGATCAGGTACTTGATCCGTCCGACCCGGATACCGGAGAGCTCCGCCGCTTCCTCGTTACCGCCCACGGCGTAGAAATAGCGGCCGAAGTAGGTCTTGTTCAGAATGAAGCCGCCCACGACGAAACAGGCCGCCATGATGAGGACGGGCACGGGGACGGGCCCCACATATCCCTGGCCGATAACCTTGAACCGGGGATCAAAGCCGAAGATGGGGATACCGCCGCTTATAAGGTAGGCCGCGCCGGAGAATACCGTCTGGGTCGCGAAGGTGGCTATGATGGCGGGAATCCCCACGGTGGAGACCAGGAACCCGTTCAGGGCGCCGATGGCCGTTGCCATGAGGACGGAGACGAATACCGCTTCCACCATGCCGAAGCCCAGATTGACCATCAGGTAGGCGCAGACCACGTTGACGATGGTGATGATCGTACCTATGGAGAGGTCGATGCCGGCTATGAGAATGACGAAGGTCATGCCGATGGACGCGATGCCGTACATGGAAACCTGACGGGCAACCAGGAAAAGGTTGTTAATGGACAGGAACCGATGGTTGGCGATCGTAAAAAAGATGACGAGCAGCAGGAGTACCAGCCAGATCGCGCTTCTTTTTATGCTATTGATGATGTTCTCTTTCACTTTTTTAATCCTCCTGAATATCTGAAGCCATCTTCAAAATCAGATGCTGCTCAAATTCCGCTTTTTTCAGTTCACCGGTGATGCGCCCTTCCGCAAACACCACTATCCTGTCCGACATGCCCATGAGCTCCTCCATCTCCGAGGAGATGAGAAGGACCGTTTTCCCGTCGTCCACCAGCTGGTTGATCAGCTTGTAGATCTCGAACTTGGCCCCCACGTCTATGCCACGGGTCGGCTCGTCCAGGATAATCAGCTCCGAATTGGCCGCCAGCCACTTGCCCAGAATGACCTTCTGCTGGTTGCCCCCGCTCAGGTTCTTCACATTCTGCTGAATGGTGGGGGTTTTGATCATGAGCTCCTTGCGGTACTTCTCCGTGGTGGCCGCTTCCTTCGCCGTATCGATGAAGGAGAGCTTGGAGATGCTCTTGTAGATGGGCATGTTGATATTGTTCTTTACCGAGACGCCCAGGAGGGCGCCGTGCCTCTTCCGGTCCTCCGGCACCAGGGCGATTCCCAGGTCTATCGCTTCCCGGGGTGACCGGGGATGGATCTCCTTACCCTTGAAAAAGAACTGCCCCTCCGTCTTCTGGATGTCCCCGAAGATCATCTGGGCCAGTTCCGTCCGGCCGGCTCCTACCAGTCCGCCCAGGCCCAGCACCTCCCCCTTCCTGATCCGGAGGTTGATGTCCCTGTCACCGTTTCCGGTGACGTCCTTCGCCTCGAACACGACCTCGGTGTTCTTTTCATAATCGAAGGGCTTGCGGGGGGGATAGGCTTCCTTGAGCTCCCGGCCGACCATCAGCTTGATCAGCTCGTCCACGGTGCTGTCGGCCGTGGTGAGGGTATCTATGTAATTTCCATCCCGCAGAACGACGATCCTGCTGGTGAGATGGAATATCTCTTCGAGTCTATGGGATATGTAGACGATGGACACGCCCTTGGACTTGAGCAGTTCGCAGACATTGTAAAGGCTCTGGACTTCCGCATTGGTAAGCGGAGCGGAGGGCTCATCCATTATCAGAACCTTGGCATCTTGGTGGATGGCCTTGGCGATTTCGATCATCTGCTGATAACCGACGGTCAGATGCTTGACCAGGGTTTTCGGATCGATTTTGATATTCAGCTGGGCGAAGGCCTTGGCCGCCTCCTGCTCCATCGCTTTCCGGTCAATCATGATGCCCTTTCTGATGGGATCCCCGAGAAAGAGATTTTCCGCGGCGGAAAGCTCGCCCACGTTGTTGAATTCCTGATAAATGATGGCTATGCCGTTTTCCTTGGCCAGCTGGGGAGTCATTTCGGAAAATTCCTTCCCCCCCACGATTATCTTTCCGGACGTGGGGATTACCGCACCGGAACAGGTTTTGATCAGAGTCGATTTACCCGCCCCGTTCTCGCCTATCAGACCGAGGATCTCCCCCTTCTTCACTTCCAGGGTCACATCCTTCAGGGCGACAACACCGGGATACTCTTTTCTGATGTTTTTTAATTGCAAGACATAGTCTTCATTCATGGTCTTTTCTCCAAATGAATAATGAAGGAACCATTGCGGACGGGCCGCAATGGTTCCTC
>QKAI01000048.1 GCA_003246505.1 Spirochaetaceae bacterium
GTCCCCGACGGGGCGGTCCACTGCGCCGCCCTGACCATCGTGCCCGAATCCACGGTCATTCCGGAGCGCTACTACGGGGAGAATGTGGTGAAGACCCTGGATTTCTTCCGTAACCTGGCGGAGCTGGGCTGCGGACGGATCCTCCTGAGCGGGTCCGCCTCGGTTTACGGCGGTACGGAGGAGAGGGTTCTCACCGAGGAGCTCCCCCCCAGGCCGGAAAGCCCCTACGCCCGGACCAAGCTGATTCAGGAGTACCTCCTGGAGGATCTCTGCCGGACCGAAGGGCGGGGTCTCCGGGGGGTCACCCTGCGCTACTTCAACCCGGTGGGCGCCGCGGAGGATCTCTCCTCGGGCCCCTGGAAGCGGGAGGGCAGCCACCTGATCGCCCGTCTCATGGCCCACGGCAGGGAGAATCCCTTCACCCTGACCGGGACGGACTTTCCCACCCGGGACGGCACAGGCCTCCGGGATTACTTCCACGTGGCCGACCTGGCCCGGGCCCATGTCATGATTCTGGAGAACTTTGACCCGATTCTGAATCGGCTGGAATCACCCTATGCGGTCATGAACGCCGGCTCCGGGGTGGGGGTGACGGTGCGGGAGTTCATAGGGGCCTTCGAGAGGGTTTCCGGGAGGAAAATCGACTATCCGACGGGACCGCCCCGCCCCGGGGACGTGGCCGGGGGATACGCCAGCACGGAGAGGCTCGCCTCCCTGACCGGCTGGAAACCCCGCCGCAGCCTGGAGGAGGCCATAGCCAGCGCCCTAGCCTGGGAAGAAAAAGCCTAGCCCCCCGCTGACGCCCGTATTCAGAAAGGAGAGGGATTCCCAGGCCAGCCAGCACCAGAGCTTATCATTCCGATAGGTGAGGGAGAGGGAGTAGAGGGGCTTCGGGGATTGCTCCTCCTCCGGGAAGAGATCGGTCAGGGCGACGCCCGCCCCGGCTTCCACAAGGATCTGATGGGGACCGTACCAGTTATCCATAATGCCCGCCCGGATCTGCCCCGCAAAGGAGTAACCGGAGGGGGACAGGTTCACATAATTTTCCGATGAGGCGGCCAGTTCCTTCCGGTACTCCCCGTACTCTCCCCACTCCCGGTTCAGGGTGCCCTCGGCCCCCAGGGAGAACTGTATGGTTTCCCTTCCCATGAAAAAGCGCACCAATCCCTGCCCCGTCATTCCCCAGGAGGGGAACAGGGCTTCCTCCCCATCCTCCAGGGGATCCTCCGTGTATGTCAGGCTTCCGTAACCGCTTATCACCCCGCCCCCCTGGAAATCTACGTATTCCCCCAGGGGAACGGTCAGGGCGGTCATCAGCCCCGCCTGGAGGGACTGGGTGGAGTCGGAGGTGAACTTGCTCCCGGTGGGACAGGTTTTCACGAACAGCCCCCCTTCGGCTCGGGTCTCCTTCCCCTCCGCGGAGGGGGGAGGCAGGAGCACGGAATCGTGGCCGACTATGGCCGATGAGTAGTAACTGGTGCAGGCCGTAAGCATCATGGCCAGGGTCAGAAAGAGGGATAGGGATATTCGATTCATTATTGTTTTGTACCATAATATTGAACAAAAGATCAACAATAGGAGAGAAGCCGTAACCCCCTGTTCGGGGGAAGGAAAATTCGGTGGGGCAGAGAAAAATCCCCCTCCCCTCTCAGTTGTCACAAAACGGCACATCGTGATAGGATGGAAGGGCTATGTTAGACTACAAATTCATTAAAGACAATCTGGAAGCGGTCAAAGCCAATATCGCCAACCGCTTCATGCAGGCGGACGCGGAAATGGTGGTCGCCCTGTACGACAAGCGGAACGGTTTTATTGTGGAGATCGATGAACAGCGCCGTCTCCGTAACGAAAACGCAGCCAAAATGAAAGGCCCCATGGACCAGGCGGCCCGCCAGGCCCTGATTGAAGAGGGCAAAAAGATAAAGGAAGAGATATCCCGCCTGGAATCGGAGGCGGAGGAGACCCTTAAGCTCCTGGATATGGAAGGGTCGAAGATCCCCAACATGGCCCATCCCGACGCCCCCGTGGGCAAGGAGGACAAGGACAATACGGAGATCGCCCGCTTCGGCGAGCCGACGAAGTTCCCCTTCAAGGCGAAGGACCACGTGGAGCTGATGGAAGCCCTGGACCTGGTCGACTTCGAAACCGCCGCCCGGGTGTCCGGCTCCAAGTTCTACTACCTGAAAAACGAGGCGGTCCTCCTGGAGATGGCCCTGACCCGCTACGCCCTGGACATTCTCCAGAAGCACGGCTTCACCCTCACCATCACCCCGGACATCGCCCGGGAGGAGATCCTTGAGGGGACCGGCTTCAATCCCCGGGGCGCCGAATCCAACATATACGCCCTGGAGGGCACCGGAACCTGCCTCATCGGCACGGCGGAGATCCCCCTGGGGGGCTATTACGCCGGACAGATCGTGGACTTCTCCAAGGGCCCCATCCTCATGGCCGGGGTGTCCCACTGCTTCCGCCGGGAGGCGGGCGCGGCGGGGCAGTACTCCAAGGGGCTCTACCGGGTCCATCAGTTTACCAAGATAGAGATGTTCGCCTTCACCAGGGCGGAGGATTCGGACGCCATGCATATGAAGCTCCGGGAAATCGAAGAGGAGATCTTCCGGAGCCTGGGGATTCCCTTCCGGGTGGTGGACACCTGCACCGGCGACCTGGGGGCTCCGGCCTACCGGAAGTTCGACCTGGAAGCCTGGATGCCCGGCCGGGGCGACGAGGGGGACTGGGGAGAGATCACCAGCACCTCCAACTGCACCGACTTCCAGGCCCGCCGCCTGGGTATCCGCTACAAGAACGACGAGGGGAAGAACGTGATCGCCCACACCCTGAACGGGACGGCCATCGCCATTTCCCGGGGTCTGATATCGGTCATAGAAAACGGCCAGCAGGAGGACGGCTCCATCCGGATTCCCGAGAAGCTCGTCCCCTACTGCGGATTTGAGAAAATAGGGCCCCGCTGATGCGGGAGGGGCACGATTTCGTCCGTATCTGCTGCGCCGTTCCTCCGGTCAAGCCGGGGGACGTGAGGCGGAACGGGCAGTTCCTGGAAGAGACGGCCCGCAGGGCTGCGGGGGAGGGGGCCGGGGTGGTCCTCTTTCCCGAACTGGCCCTGACCGGTTATACCTGCGGGGATCTTTTCTTCCAGGCCAGCCTGATCGAGGCGGCCCGGGAGGAGCTTCTGCGCCTGGCCGGGGCGCTGGCCGATCTGGAAGCCTCCTTCGTCATCGGCCTGCCACTCTCCGTGGGGGGAGGCCTATATAATACGGCGGCGGTCGTCTCCTCCGGATCGATCCGGGGCATCGTGCCCAAAACCCATATCCCCAACAACAACGAGTACTACGAGGCCCGCTGGTTCTCCCCGGGGAGCCGCCTTCCCGCGGACCATGTCTATCTGGGGGAGAAGGTTCCCTTCGGAACGGACCTTCTCTTTACGGGGGGGGGCTTTACCTTCGCCGTGGAGATCTGCGAGGACCTCTGGTCCCCCCTCCCCCCCAGCACCTACGCCGCCCTGGCGGGAGCCCAGGTCATCCTCAACCCCTCCGCCAGCAACGAGCTGGTGGGCAAGGCGGACTACCGGAGGGATCTGATCCGCCAGCAGTCGGCCCGCCTACTCTGCGCCTACGCCTATGCTTCCGCCGGCCCGGGGGAGTCCACCACGGACACCGTCTTCGGCGGGCACAGCCTGATCTGCGAGAACGGCGCCCTCCTGGCTGAGAACGGGCGTTTCACCCGGGAGGGGGATCTCCTCTTCGCCGACGGGGACCTGGAATTCCTGAATCACGAGAGGCACAACTCCTCCAGCTTCCGGGAAACCCTGGCCTCCCTGGATAAACCCTTCCGCACCGTGGATATCCCCCGCCCCCTCTGGAACCAAGGGAAGGCGCAAAGGCCCCTGGCCCGCCATCCCTTTGTCCCGGACCGTCCCGAATGGCGTGAGAAAAGATGCCGGGAGATCTTCTCCATCCAGGCGGAGGGTCTTGTTACCCGGCTGAGCCATATCGGCTGCCAGGAAGTGGTCCTGGGCCTTTCCGGGGGGCTCGACTCCACCCTGGCCCTGCTGGTCGTAGAGGAGGCTTTCCTTCGCCTGGGCTGGGACAGGAAGGGGATCCGCTGCTATACCATGCCCGGTTTCGGTACCACCGCCCGGACGAAGGGCAACGCGGAGAAGCTCTGCGAGGCCCTGGACATTCCCTGCGAAGTGGTGGACATCGCCGCGGTGAGCACGGCCCAGCTGGAGCAACTGGACCACTCCCCCGACGCACGGGACATCACCTACGAGAACGTCCAGGCCCGGCAGAGGACCATGTTCCTCATGAACAAATCCAACCAGCTGAAGGGCATTGTCATAGGGACCGGCGACCTGTCCGAACTGGCCCTGGGCTGGTGCACCTACAACGGGGACCACATGTCCATGTACGCGGTGAATACGGGGGTGCCCAAAACCCTGGTGAAATATCTGGTGGAGTACGTGGCCCACACCATAGAGGCGGACCGCCCCGACCGGGCCGCCGCCGCCCCGGTCCTGCGCGACATCATAGCCACCCCCATCTCCCCGGAGCTGCTGCCCCCGGACGAAAAGGGCAACATCGCCCAGAAAACCGAGGACCAGGTGGGGCCCTACGAACTGCACGACTTCTTCCTCTACCAGATCGTCCGCTGCGGCGCTTCCCCGGCCAAGGTGCTCTTCCTGGCCCTCCAGGCCTTCGAAGGGGCTTACCCGCCCCCGGTCATCTTCAAATGGCTCCGGACCTTCTACTGGCGATTCTTCTCCCAGCAGTTCAAGCGCTCCTGCCTTCCCGACGGCCCCAAGGTGGGAACCATCGCCCTGAGCCCCCGGGGTGACTGGCGCATGCCCTCCGACGCCTCGGTGAATCTCTGGCTTGAGGAGCTGAACGGGCTGATCCATACCTATCAGGATTAGGGCAGAGGATTAAATAGAACCGAACTATCCCTTGGCGAATCGTAAAATTCCGTTTTACAATAAATCCATGAGATACAACGAAGAGCTGATCGGACAGAGCCCTCTCCTGGAGATGATAGTCCGGGCGGCGGAAACCGGATACGGGGACTCCCTCTCCCACATTGTCTGTTACGGTTCCCTTGTCCAGGGCCGAAGCCACGAACAGTCGGATATAGATTTCTTTTTTGTCCCCCGGAGTGAATCGGGCTATGCCTTTTCCCGCCAGTTCATATGGAACGGCATCGGGTACGACCTCTGGCCCGTCTCCCCGGAAAGGGCCCGGCGCATCGCCCTCCTGGAGGAGGGAATGCAGTCCCTCTTTATGGAAGGCAGGATTCTCTACGCCCCCGACGCCAGGGGGCTGGCTGATTTTGAGGAAATCCGGGATTCCATCGCGAAAAACCTGGGGAACGGGGAACTTGTGAAAACCCGCCTGGGAGAATCCCTCTGCCGCATACGGGAGCGGTATTTCGACCTTTCCACGGGTAAACCCTCCTGGGCCGGGGTCATGGAGATCTGGGAGGGGCTTCTTTTTCTTCTGGCCCTTAAGAGGGGGACCTATGTGAAAAGGGGTCTCAAGGGGATGGCCGAGGAGTGCTCCCGTCTCACCCCCCTTCCCCCGGATTTCACGGAGCTCTACGATCGGACCCTCAGGGAAAAGGATTACGGGCGCCTCATGGGTCTGACCGGCGATGCCATCCGCCGGACCGCCGATTTCCTTTCCCCCGGGGAGGCGGAAGAGCCCGATCCCTTTCAGCTCCGGGGATTCTATGAGGAGTTCAAATCGGCCTACAACGGGTTTATCAGAAACTGCCGCCGGGGAGATACGGCGGGTGCCCTCCAGGGTGCGGCCCAGATTGAGGGGGAGACGGAGAATTTCCTGAGCCCCTTCGGGCCGGAGGGCTTTCCCCTGCTCCATGTCCCCGTCAAGGAGGGGGATTTCGCCCGGGCGGAAGAGCTCTGCCTCCTCCACGAAAGGAATCTCCGCGCGCTCCTGGCCCGGTTCGGAATACCTATCCGGGAGTATTCCGGACCCCTACCCGAATTATTCGGATAGGGACATAAAAAAACCCGGTGAACCGAAGCGTTACGGCTCACCGGGCGGTGTGTTTTGTATCCCCCCGGGGGGAGATTAGTCCTAATCCAGTATGATCGTGTCCTGGTTGATTCCCTCGAAGGAATCGATGATCATGGTGGTGGCCTGGTCGATGATGTCCTCCTGAGCGCCTATGCTCAGATCCTCGGGACAGACCACTATGCGGTAAACCGGGGAGGTTTTCTGAATGGGGCCTCCGTCGAATACGACGCCCCGGTCCAGCTCCAGATCCTCCGCCAGAAGGCATCCCTCCTTGGTCAGTGAGTCGGGCACGTCCCGGCGGAAGCCGATGCTGGTATACTCCACCTTTCTGTCCCCGTCGGTCATGGGGCCTATGCTGATGAGGGATCCCGAATAGGTCAGGGCCATGACGCCCCGGTCATCGTTTCTGTCAAAGTAATCGGTCTCCTCCAGTCCCAGATTGGCCATCTGGCTTTTAAAGGATTCCTCCTTCTCCAGCCACCCGGACCGGAGCCTTTCCATGGTTTCCCCGTCGTTGTTCAGACCGAAGGTCTTGATCACATCCTCCAGATGCTTTTCTATGGCCGGGGGAATGACGCTGGTTAATGTACTCATAATTCAACTCCTTTGACCGCCCTCCCCGGGGGGGAGGACTTTTTTTCCTTGCTAAGTGTGCGTATTCATAGGATAGCCCCTTTTTTATGCTGAATTAATGTGCCGTTTGGTATAAAATAGAATCGTGAACAGTAAAGAGAGCGAAAGGGGCTGGTGCCTGAAGGGGGAACTCAAGGACAGCACTCCCTGGATCGTCCCCCTGGATAAATTGATTTTCACCATAGGCCGTCAGGACACGAACGACCTGATTCTCCCCTCCCACTCCGTATCCCGGCGACATGCCCGGATCTTCCAGGAGAAGAACGACCTTTACATCGAGGATCTGGACAGCATGAACGGGGTGCGTATCAACGGCAGCCAGATCGGGGGCAAAACCCGGATCCGCCACGGGGATATCCTGAAGATCGGGGACAGCGAATTCACCCTGAGCCATCAGGACGAACTGCACAGGGATTACGAGGAGGAGACCCTGGCCCGGAAGACGGACAGGACCCGCATCTCCTTCGCCGACGCCTACGACCTTTCCGAGAGGGAGAGCGAGATACTCTTCTTCCTCATCAAGGGGCACAGCCTCAAGCAGATCGGGGAGAGCCTTTTCATCTCCACGGGTACCGTGAAGAACCATGTACTGAAAATCTATAAAAAAACCGGATGCCACTCAAGGATAGAACTATCCACCAGGGCATCCGGTTTTGCGAAGTAGATCAGCCCCTGGGACGTCTATAAAACGTTCTTGAGGAAGTTTTTCGTTTTCTCATGCTTCGGGTTCTCGAAGAGTTCCTTCGGCTCCCCCTCTTCCAGGATCTTCCCGTCGGCCATGAATGCGACCCGGTCCGCCACTTCCTTGGCGAACCCCGTTTCGTGGGTCACGCAGAGCATGGTCATGCCCTGTCTGGCCAGGTCGCGCATAACCGCCAGCACCTCCCCCACCAGCTCCGGATCCAGGGCGCTCGTCGGTTCGTCGAAGAGCATGATCTCCGGCTCCATGGCCAGGGCCCGGGCTATGGCCACCCGCTGCTGCTGCCCCCCGGAG